>JAUXKG010000224.1 GCA_030624355.1 Acidobacteriota bacterium | reverse complement strand
GACCGAACACCAGGAGACCATTAAAATCGAGTTTTCACCACCACAGATCAATCCGTCCCATCTCCACCACACGGTTGAAGAACCTCGGGCCCAACAGAGACTCTTCCAGGCCGTTGTCGGAGGCGGTGCTGCGGCACTGCTGGGAGCCAGTGTGTGGGCAGCCATCACGGTAGCCACCCAGTTTCAAATCGGCTGGATGGCGGTGGCTCTAGGCCTGGTTGTGGGTCTGACGGTTCGTTCCCTGGGAAAAGGGATCGACAAAATCTTCGGAATTGTTGGGTCCGTCTGGGCACTGACCGCCTGTGGACTGGGCAATCTACTGGCAGTGTGCGGAGTCCTGTCGGTAGAGGAGAGTGTCCCGTTGCTGACCATTCTGTCCGCCTTGAATCTGGACATCATTGGTCAACTGATGGCGGTTACTTTCAGCCCAATCGATCTCCTCTTCTACGGAATTGCCATGTATGAAGGCTACCGACTCTCCTTTCGCCAGCTCGAAGACCCTGTAGCGACCGATTGACCTCCGGGCTGAGGCTCCTGTCTGAGATCAGAATCCTTCCACCGTCTTCCCACTAGCTCGCAGGACGTCCCCTTGCCTCCGACGGATGGACAGAATCACGGTAATCGCTCCGTCCCAGCGCCAGTGATTTCAATTGCCTTTCTCCGACTGAAGATTTAGGATACTCTCGATCATCCACCTGGAGTCCGGCAATGGACAAGGATGGCGCGCAGTTCAGCCAGGGCCTCGATGGCTTTTGTCAGGATGGCGCTGAACTCCTCAAGAAGCCAAACGGTGCAACGAAGGGCCTGCTAGACGCCTTTGGCAGACAGCATCCACTTCAGGACTGCGGTCCCGTTTTCGAGACATTGCTGACCTTTCCAGTCGTCCGAATGGAGGAAGAAAAATGAAATCCGTCCCTGAAAGAATCGGTCTCATTGCAACTCTCAGCTTGTCACTACTGCTGGCAGCGACCTGGACAGCGGCCCGGGCTGAATCGGCGTCTGCCATCACCGGAACCATTCACAACACCGGAGGCTCACCCTTAGGAGGAGCACTGGTCCATTTTCTGAGCAAATCCCCAGTAGTCCGTACCACCGTCATCACCAACGGAACAGGCCGCTTTAGCGTCGAGCTTCCTCCCGGTTCCTTTGAGGTCAGCGCCGGCACCCGAGGCTATGCAGAGGCAAAACTGGACAGCCCGATGGTTGTAGAACCAGGAAGGACCCAAGAGGTGAATCTGACGCTGCAACGTTTGAAGGACCCGCTGGCACTGGAGGCTCAAATCAACGGTGCCGAACTGCTCGCCGCTATACCCAGCCACGACCGTCGAGAGCTGGTGCATCGATGCGTGGGTTGCCATTCCCTGGGGGTAGTGGGAGGTCAGAGACATAGTGAGGAGGTTTGGCGGACGACAGTACGAAGAATGTCGGGTCAACATCCGACTGGCAAGGGAGCTCTGAAGGTTCGAAACCCCTGGGAAAACGCTGATTGGCAGGACACGGTTCCCAAGCTGACCAAGTATCTGGGTCCCGACTCGGGAAATCTCGACTATCCCACCTATCCCATTGCCAACGATCTGGATGATCTCTCCAAGGTAGTGATCAAGGAGTTCAGCTTGGTCCGGCCTGAAATCTACACCCATGACATTGCCGCTGATCCCCTTCAGGATCGAGTTTGGTACGGGGATCAGGCGGCTGGCATTGTTGACGCCGTTGGCAGGTTTGGATGGTATGATCCCGCAACCGGAGAGTCCAAAGAGTTCGAAGTGCCGCCTTGCCAGGGCTTCACCCGGGCCGTCACCGATTACAAGAGAGGGAGAGTCTGGGTGGGCTGCGATCACGCCTTGGCTTACTGGGATTCAACAACAGATGAGGCCACAGTCATTCCGGTGGATATCGGGGAAGACCATATTCACGGCCTGGCTTTGGACTCCAAGGGCAATGTATGGTTTCCACTCAACAACAAAACGGTCAAGTGGAATGACGATGAGTTCGACTACATCGCCAAGTTCGAGCCTGAAACTTCCAAGGTCACTCGATATCAGATTCCCACGCCCCTGGCAGGGGTTTAGGTGGTTCAAATCGACTCTAAGGACACTGTCTGGTTCACCGAAATCATTGCAGACAAAATTGGCAAACTGGAGCCTGAAACGGGAAAGTTCACCGAGTATCCTGTCCCCACTCCGGAGGGAGCGCCACGCCGCTTCGGAATTGACTCCCAGGACAACATCTGGTTCGTGGAATTTATCGCCAACAAACTGGCTATGCTGGATGCCACAACCGGAATAATCACCGAATACGACGTTCCAACTCCGTTTTCATTTCCCTATGGCTGCAGCGTGGATCGTGATGACATTGTCTGGTTCACAGAGATCTTCGGCAATCGAATCGGGCGCTTCGATCCCAAGACAAAGACCTTCCGGGAGTATCCGATTCCCACACCCTTGAGTGGAATCAAGAAGCTGGATTTCACCTATACGGATGATAAATTGATCGTCTGGGGAGGTTACCGAGTTGGAGCAACAGTCATTCGCTATGAGTTCCCGCGGGAATAGGAAATCATTCTGCGGAGCAAGTCTCAGAAGATGCCAACCCATCCTCGACCAACATTGATCCGCTACGACTGGACAGACGAAGAGATACGGCTTATCCATGATCTGTCCCTCCCTGACCTGATCTATCGAGCCCAACAGGTGCACCGCGAATACCACGACCCGAGGAAGGTCCAACTCTGCACCCTTTTGAGTATCAAGACAGGAGGTTGCCCGGAAGACTGCGCATACTGCCCCCAAAGTGCGCACTACACTACGGAGGTTGTCCCCGACAAGCTTCTGGAAATAGAGCAGGTTCTGGAGACAGCCCGCGCAGCCCGCGACAGCGGTTCCACTCGATTTTGCATGGGGGCCGCCTGGCGAGAGGTCAGTGACGGTGATCAGTTCGAACAGGTGCTGAAAATGGTGCGCGGAGTCCATACTCTCGGGATGGAGGTCTGCTGCACTCTGGGAATGCTGACCCAGGACCAGGCTGATCGTCTGGCCGAAGAGGGACTCACCGCTTACAACCACAATCTGGACACCGGCCCTGAATACTACCAGCGAATCATCACTACCCGTACCTATGAAGACCGCTTGCACACGCTCGAGTGCGTTCGCAGGGCCGGCATCACGGTTTGCTGTGGCGGTATCGTGGGAATGGGTGAGCGCCTCTCCGATCGGATAGCCCTGCTGCGAGTTCTTTCCAATCTGAATCCACATCCGGAGAGTGTGCCGATTAATGCCCTGGTCCGCGTTGAAGGCACACCACTGGCCCACCAGCACCCGGTGGACCCGATTGACATGACGCGTATGGTGGCTACCGCCCGTATCCTCATGCCCGCCAGTCGAGTCCGGCTGAGTGCCGGACGGACCGATATGTCTGTCGAGACCCAAGCTCTCTGTTTTCTTGCCGGCGCCAACTCCCTTTTCACCGGGGAGAAACTTCTCACTACACCGAATCCGGGCCAGGATCAAGATCAGGTTCTGCTGAACAAGCTGGGTCTTTCAGCCCTAGACGCCACATGAAACTGATTTACCAGGAAATTGAAAGTCGCTTGAAGCAGACTCGCGCCCGAGGTCTCTACCGGTCTCTGACTGCTCCTCAAGGCATTGATTTTTGTTCCAATGATTACCTGGGCCTCTCTGCAGATTCTTCTTTTCGAGCTGCCCTGTTGGACCGATTCAAGGACGAAACTCATTCCCATCTCTCGTCGCCCGCCTCCAGGCTCCTGCGTGGAAACACGCACTGGCATCAGGCTGTTGAGAAACGGCTGGCCCGATTCAAGGGGACCGAGTCCAGTCTTCTTTTCCCCACTGGATATCAGGCAAATCTTGGCCTTCTGACGACCCTGCTAGGACCTCACGATCGAGTCCTGTCCGATGTTCAGAATCATGCCAGCATAATCGATGGTTTGCGCCTGAGCGGGTGCCAAAAATCTGTCTTTCCTCATCTGGATGTAAAGAGCATCGAGCGAATCCTGTCGACCCCGCACCCCGAAGGAAGAACCTTTCTGATTACAGAATCTCTTTTCAGCATGGATGGAGATATCGCTCCACTGGACCGCTATAGCCAAATGGCCGAAGAGTACGGAGCTTATCTGATTGTGGACGATGCCCACGCTACCGGAATTTTCGGTGAATCGAGAGGCTCAGGCCTGTGCGAACATTTTGCCGTCGAAAAACAGACCCTGGCAATTGTTTCGACCTTGGGGAAAGCCTTCGGTCTCTTTGGCGCATTCGTCTCCGGCTCCCGACTTTTGGTCGAACTCTTGATCAATCACTGTCGCCCTTTCATCTTCACTACCGCCGTCCCACCTTTTCTTCTGGCGGGAGTCGAAGCGGCTCTGGATATCCTCAACAATGATTTTGAACGCCGTCAGAAACTTCTTCGACTGGCCAACCGGCTCCGCCGTCGATTGCAGCAGGGCGGGCTGAACACTCTCCAAAGTGCCGGTCCCATCGTACCTGTGATAGCGGGACAGAACGAACGAGCTGTCCAGGTTGCAGACCAGCTGCAGCATCAGGGTTTTGATGTTCGTGCCATCAGGCCTCCCACCGTCGCACCAGGCACAGCACGACTCCGAATATCAGTTCATGCCGATCACTCGGAGGAGGAAATTGATCAACTGGCCACCGCCACCCTTCTGGTCCTGAAGGGTGAAGTCGTCCCACAAGTCCAGCAATGAGTTTGGCTGTGGTGGGCACTGGAACGGATATTGGAAAAACCATCGCTTGTGCCGTGCTCCTGACCCGTTATGCCAACTACCATAAACTCGCCTATTGGAAACCGATTGCCACCGGATCAGGGCAAGGACGGGACACCCAGTTGATTCAAGAGCTTTGCGGGCACCTGGTCGAAGTTCTGGAAGAGGATCACCTCTTCGAACCACCTGTCTCACCTCATCTAGCGGCTCGCTGGGAGGGGAAGCAGATTCGATCCCAGGATCTTGTCGCTCGTCTGCACGGGCACCGCCGCCGGACGGACGGCCCTGCCCTGCTTGTTGAAGGTATCGGAGGTCTGTTGGTTCCCATCAACGACCAGGGCGATCTATTGGCCGAT
>JAUXKG010000095.1 GCA_030624355.1 Acidobacteriota bacterium | reverse complement strand
GTTGATCCGGCAGTGCGATTGTCCTCGCTCTTCCAAAGCGGTGTCGCCGCTCTCAGACGAGTATTATCTCACCAGCAGAAACCGCCGGACTCCCACTCGCCGGACAAAGAGATCTTTATTTAGGAGTCTGGATTGCGGAATCACCGATTCACAGTGGTTCCAGCCGATCAGGGAAACGACACCATCTTCCTGTAACCCGGAAACTGGTTGCAGACCTTGCCCCCTCCACCCGAGCAACATTGGCAGACTTTCACCACTTGGATTACAATCCCAGGTTAATAAGGATATGGTGTGAGCGATACTCTCAAGGCTATCAAGTACGAGAACCTGGACCACGCCCTCAGAGCTCTTTCCGAGGTGATGGAATCACCTCCTGCCATCTTTGACGATGCGGGAGAAGAACCTCAAGGTCTGCTGACCGTCGTACCTGGAGACCGATTGCCCGAGGAGACCTTCTATCAGTTGTTTGATCTCCAAAAAGGAATTCTGGTGGAAATAGAGAAAATTCCTTATTCAGGGTACGGACCTCCCGCGGAAGAAGAGGATTACATGGGATTTGTCAGTGAGAATACGGCGTACGTTTTAACCGGTTGTCGCTTTCCGATCGAGATCGACAACTGTCCTCAGGGGGCAACTGACATTCACCACCTGGAATCCATGGTCGTGGACCACCAGCATCCTCTTAACCGCGACTACTTGACTGAAAAATTAGAGCTGTCCCCGAACTGGGACTTCGAAAATCTTTTTGATCTGATCGTCCAGGGACAATACACCGCCGACCAGATTGACCGCCTCATCCATCAAGGAATTCAATAGTCAGGTTTGAGCAATGAGCGGACAGTCTGCTCTCTGTTCCTTTATTGCTTCAAAGTTCGCAGGACGTACTGCAAAATCCCGCCGTGCAGATAGAAAGCCAGTTCGTCAGGCGTATCGACACGGGAGATGGCTTGGATGGTCTTGTCACCATCGTCGGAGGAGATACGCACAGTCAACTTTTGCCTGGGTGCCAGACCTTCAGCCAGACCCAAGACATCATAACTCTCCAGACCCGTGAGACCCAGCGTCTCCCGATTCTCCCCCGCCTCAAACTGCAATGGCAAGATGCCCATACCCACAAGGTTGCTGCGGTGAATACGTTCGAAGCCTTCCGCCAGAACCGCCCGAACGCCCAGCAGCAGCGACCCTTTGGCGGCCCAGTCTCGGGATGATCCGGAGCCATATTCCTTCCCGGCAACAACAATCAGGGGAATTTCTTCTTCTTTGTATTTCATGGCAGCATCAAAGATCGACATGGGTTCTGAAGAGGAAGGATGTCGGGTAAATCCTCCTTCGACACCCGGGACCAGTAGATTACGTAACCGGATGTTGGCAAAGGTCCCGCGCATCATGACCTCGTGATTCCCTCTACGAGAGCCAAACGAATTGAAGTCCTTGGGATCCACTCCCTGAGAGATGAGGTAACGGCCGGCGGGACCATCTTTGGGAATGGATCCAGCAGGAGAGATATGGTCTGTTGTGACAGAATCACCCAGCAGTGCCAGCACCTGCATGCCCAATATGTCTTTAGGCGGCTCTGGATCCTGGGGCATTCCTTTGAAAAAGGGTGGCTGTCTGATATAGGTCGAGTCAGCATCCCAGTCATAGCGATTGCCTTCAGGAATGGGCAGTTGCTGCCATCGCTCATCACCGGTAAAGACATCCGCGTACTTTCTGGCAAACATCTCACTCTTCACCGAGCTCCGAATAGTGGCGCGAATTTCTTCTTGAGAGGGCCACAGGTCCTTGAGAAAAACGTCCTGTCCCTCACCATCCTGTCCCAACGGCTCATTGTAAAGATCGATATCCATCCGCCCAGCCAGGCTGTAAGCCACAACCAGCGGAGGGGAGGCTAGGTAGTTGGCACGAACATCGGAATTGATGCGCCCCTCAAAGTTCCGGTTGCCGGATAGAACAGCGCATACGACCAAATCATGCTCGGCAACCGCCTGTGAGATCGGCTCCGGCAGTGGACCGCTGTTTCCAATACAGGTCGTACAACCATACCCGACCAGATTGAATCCCAGTTGATTCAGATAACTGATAAGTCCGGCCTCCTCCAGATACTCAGTAACCACCTTGGATCCAGGCGCCAGACTCGTCTTAACCCAGGGACAGCGTCGAAGCCCTCGCTCGACCGCCTTCTTGGCCAGCAGACCGGCACCAATCATCACCATGGGGTTGGAGGTGTTTGTGCAACTGGTGATAGCTGCAATGACCACCGCCCCGTGGTTGAGTTTAAACTCGGCCCCTTCTCTGACCGATCCATCGGCCTCCAGCCGTACCCGGACGCCCGCGGGAGCCAGGCTGGCAACCGCCACGGCCGCCCCTCCTCCTTCCGACTCTCCGGACCCACCTCCGGGGCTTGTCTCCATCCAGTCTGCATCCTTGCCAAATGCCTTCAAGGTTTGGCCGAAGGCCTCCTTTGACTGACGCAGAGGAATGCGGTCCTGAGGTCTCTTGGGGCCGGCGATACTAGGTTCTACCGTCCCCAGAGCCAGCTCCAGGGTGTCGCTGTAGACAGCCTCCGGACTCTGCGCAGTATGGAAGATCCCCTGAGCCTTGGCGTAGGCTTCCACCAGTGCTACCTGATCGGCGCTACGGGCCGTAAAACTCAAGTAGGAGAGGGTTTCATCATCAATGGGAAAGATGGCCACGGTGGCCCCATATTCGGGACACATGTTACCCAGTGTGGCCCGGTCAGCCAGAGACAGACTGCCCATTCCCGGACCATAGAATTCCACGAATTTACTGACCACACCTCTTTCACGCAGCATCTCGGTGATCGTGAGCACCAGGTCGGTCGCCGTCGACCCTTCCGCCAAGGAGCCGTTCAGCTTGAACCCCACAACCTGAGGAATTAAAAGGGAAATGGGCTGCCCCAGCATAGCCGCCTCTGCTTCAATCCCACCCACACCCCAGCCCAGGATACCCAGACCGTTGATCATGGTGGTGTGACTGTCGGTTCCCACCAGGGTGTCAGGGTAGGCCACCTCCCGGCCGCCCACTGAAGATCGGAATACTACTCGACCCAGATACTCGAGATTGACCTGGTGAATGATGCCGGTTGCCGGGGGAACAACTCGGAAGCCGTCAAAAGCCGATTGTCCCCACCGCAACAGGCCGTAGCGTTCACCGTTTCTCTCGAATTCTCTTCCAGCGTTCACCCGAAAGGAATCCTGACCTCCGAAAGAGTCCACCTGGACAGAATGGTCGATAATCAACTCCGAGGGCACAAGAGGATTGATTTTCGATGGATCTCCACCGATGTCTGCCATGGCATCGCGCATAACGGCCAAGTCAACGACCGCAGGAACTCCTGTGAAATCCTGCAGGATGACCCGAGCCGGAGAGAAAGCAATCTCCTGCTCCGGCTGCTGCATCGGATCCCAACTCAGCAATGCCTCAATATCATTCCGGGTGACCGATTCGCCGTCCTCGAATCGAAGCAGGTTCTCGAGCAAAAGCTTCAACGAGAACGGCAGGCGCTTGACATCCCCCACTCCCTTCTGCTCCAGAGCCGTTAAATCGAAGTAGTCGACTTCGCTTCCGCCGAGGTCCAACGTTGACCGCACGGCGAAGCTATCCAGGCTTTCTTTCAACATCATTGAAACCCCTCTAGATGGACCAACAATTGTGAAGCTAAAGAGTAAGAATACTGTGAGCACAGGGGGAAAGGCAACTGCACACCAGCCCCTTGAATTCGTGATTCCAACAAATAGGACCTGCCGGTGGGCAGGGTCCTCCGGAATTCAGCTCCACACCATAAAGCATTTGGAATACTGAACTTGACGGTGTTCAAGCCTCGACTTGTCGGCATTCTCATCAGAATTCCGGAACTCCGCAAACTATTTGCGGTAGATGTGTATGGCTTGCCCCAGAAAGGCCTCGGCCGTTTCCCCGAGCGTCTCGGAGAGCGTTGGGTGGGCGTGAACGGTGGCAGCCAGGTCCTCGGCAACTGCCCCCATCTCTATGGCCAGAACACCCTCTGCAATAAGCTCTCCGGCGTGACAGCCGACGATTCCGACACCCAATACACGGCCACTTTCCGGATCAAAAAGCATCTTGGTCATTCCTTCGGAACGGCCCAGTGTCAACGCTCTGCTGGAAGCCGCCCAGGGGAAGCGGCTGACCTTGACCTTTCGCCCCTCACTCCTGGCCTGAGTTTCGGTCAATCCACACCACGCCACCTCAGGATCAGTGAAAACGACGGCAGGAATGGCCAAATTGTCGAAGGAGGATGGTTGACCGGCAATGACCTCGGCCGCCACTTTCCCTTCTCGGGTCGCTTTGTGGGCCAGCATCGGCTCTCCAGCGACATCCCCAATGGCCAATATATGCTGGTCCCCGGTCCGGCGCTGGGAATCGACCTGAATAAAACCGTTCTCATCGGTCTGGACATTCGTGTGCTCCAAACCCAGGTCGACCGAGTTCGGTTTTCGTCCCACACAGGCCAGCACCTTGTCAAAATTGTGCCGAACTGCCTCAATCTCCCCCTCAAACTCCACTTCGAGACCTCGCCCGGTTTCCTCCATTCCCACCACCCTTGTCTTCAGGTGGACACCCGACACCAACTCCCGCACTCTTTTCTCCACAGGCCGGACCAGATCGCGATCCACGCCGGGTAAAAGCTGGTCGGTCAACTCAACGACCGTCACCTTGCTGCCTAAAGACGCGTACACGGTCCCCAGTTCCAAACCGATGTACCCTCCACCCACCACCAGAAGCGTTTCAGGAACCTCCTGTAATTCAAGGGCCTCTGAGGAGTACATCAGTCGATCGCTTGTGATTTGGATGCCAGGCAGTGCGGACGAACGCGAACCGGTCGCTACAATGGCGTGCTTGAACCTGATCTGGGAAACCTCACCCCCTTTCAATCGGAGCGACTCAGAGCCTTCAAAGCTGGCCCGACCACGAACAAACTGTACCTTCCTGCGCTCTCCCAGTCCTTGAAGTCCCTTGGTGAAGTTCTCAACAATGTCCTCTTTCCACCTGCGCAAATCACCCACATCTATTCTGGGATCCGAGAAATGAATACCCAGTTCTTTGGCACGTCGAGCTTCACTCACGAGTTCAGCCGCAAACAGAAGTGCTTTGGAAGGGATGCACCCTTCATAAAGACAGACTCCGCCCGGTTTCTCCCGAACATCGACCAGCGTCACTTCCAATCCGAGATCCGCTGCACGAAAGGCAGCCGCATATCCTCCCGGACCTGCACCGATCACCACCACATCTGTCTCTCGCGACAACTCCTCTACCATGAGTACTCCCTCTCAGTGAAATGGAGCTTCCAATTTCGCAATTCAAGCAAGGTCCTGTTCCCTCGACAGAATGATGACGGGACTGTTCATCAAGGTTTGCCCTTGAGACCGGTCCGCTTACTGACGGGCAGCTGGTAAACCATTCTTATCATAACCGTTCGCTGCCAGTACGGGCTAGGCTCCTGTCGTGTCGGTGTGCTCTAATGAGCCGATGCGTCAGTATTTGGATCTGCTTCAACACATTCTTGAAAATGGCGTGAAAAAAGAGGATCGCACGGGAACGGGAACGCTCAGCGTGTTCGGATATCAGACACGCTTCAGTCTGTCCCCGGACTTCCCCCTGCTGACTACCAAGAAGGTTCATCTGCGCTCGATCATTCACGAACTTCTTTGGTTTCTCTCCGGAGATACGAACATCCGTTACCTGAGGGATCACGACGTAAAGATCTGGGACGACTGGGCCGATGAAGAGGGAGAACTGGGTCCGATTTACGGTTACCAGTGGCGTTCCTGGCCCCTTGCCGGTGGAACAAACGTCGATCAGATCTCCAGAGTGGTTGAGCAGATTCAGAACAACCCGAATTCCCGACGTCTCATAGTCAGTGCCTGGAACGTGGCCGACGTTGAGAAAATGAAACTGCCTCCCTGCCATGTGTTGTTCCAGTTTTATGTGCACAGCGGCCAATTGTCCTGTCAGCTCTATCAGCGCAGTGCCGACGTGTTTCTGGGAGTCCCCTTCAACATCGCCTCTTACTCTTTGCTCACCATGATGATGGCACAGATCTGCAGCTTGAAACCCGCTGAGCTGGTACACACCTTTGGTGATGTCCATTTGTACTCAAATCACCTTGAGCAGGCCCGACTTCAGCTGGAACGTCAACCAAGACCGCTACCCCGGATCAAGTTGAACCCGGAAGTGCGTTCAATCTTCGCGTTTCGATACGAGGACTTCCTCCTCGAAAATTATGAGCCCCATCCTCACATCCGAGCTCCCATTGCAGTGTGAGATGAATCTTTCCATCATCGCTGCCATCGCCAGCAACCAGGTGATTGGCTGGAACAACCGTCTCCCCTGGAAGCTCCCGGCCGATTTGAAACGATTCAAGTCCCTGACAATGGGTCATCATCTTTTGCTGGGTCGCAAGACCTTCGAGTCGATCGGCCGTCCCCTGCCGGGACGTACCATGGTGGTGATCACCCGTCGGAAAAACTACACTGCTTCAGGAGTACAGGTGGCTCATTCGCTCCAAGAAGCCCTGCAGACAGCAGCCGGCGACAGCGAGGTCTTCATTGCCGGTGGGGCGCAAATCTATCGTCAGTCTCTACCCCTTGCCAACCGTCTCTATCTCACCCGGATCGACTGTGACTTCCAGGGAGACACCTACTTTCCTCGATTCGAACAATCTCAATGGCGGCTCGTGGAATGCACCAAGATGGAGCCCGATGCAGACAATCCCTATCCCTACAGATTTCTTCTCTATGAAAGAGACCAGCAGGCACCAGACTGAGGATGGCAGTTGGGTAAACGTAGAACCAGATCGAGACCGTCTGGTTTCCAAATATTATTCGTTCTCTCCATTGGGCTGCTGGCAATGGCCTTTGGCAGCATCTTTGTCAGACTCGGCCAGGAAGCTCCATCGCTGGTCGTCGCATTCTTCCGGATGTTCTTTGCCAGCGTTATTCTTCTTCCTTTCTACCTGCTTGACAACTCCTCTGAGAGAAAAGCAAATGGAGTCTGGCTGCTCACAGCCGGCACTGCCCTGGCCCTGCACTTTGCCTTCTGGGTGAGCTCGCTGGCTTATACCAGCGTGGCTGTGTCTGTCCTTCTCGTCAACACTTCGCCAGTCCTGGTTGCCACCTGTTCTCACTTCATCTACAAGGAAAGATTGACGCCAAGCGGGATACTGGGAATTACCCTTACCTTTTTGGGAAGCACACTGCTGTTCACGAACGATCTCTACACAAAGGCTGACTGGAGAGGTGCCACGCTCTCTCTGGCTGGTGCTGTCATGCTCGGCATTTACTTGCTGGCCGGTAGAAGAATACGCCAACAGACCAGTCTAATTCGGTACGTCTATCCCACCTACGTTTTGGCGACCCTAGTGTTGGGTGCTTTTGTGCTGGCTGCCGATCTCCCCGTCATCGGGTTTTCGAAAGACACTTACCTCTTTCTCTTCCTGCTTGGCCTGGTTCCCCAGTGCGTGGGACATACTTCCTACAACTGGTCTCTGCGACACATACCGGCAACGGTTGTCTCCACACTTTTTCTGGCTGAGCCGATCCTGGCGAGTCTGCTCGCCTACTGGATCCTGGAAGAAGCCATCGGGAAAACCGTTGTTCTGGGTGGTGCGGTGGTTGGCATCGGAATTTTTCTGGTTTCTCGCTCAGGAATTCTGCCTCGACCTCGGATAGAGGTAGCGGCAGCAGTCCTGACCGCCGGCGGCAAGGTTTGGATTCAAAAGCGAGAAACTGCTGATCATCTTGCAGGTTATTGGGAGTTCCCTGGGGGCAAGATTCAAGCAAACGAGCTTCCGGCTCAGGCGCTGGTGCGCGAAATACGGGAAGAACTTGGGATTGAACTCAAGGAATGCCCGGAGCAGCCCAT
>JAUXKG010000359.1 GCA_030624355.1 Acidobacteriota bacterium | reverse complement strand
CAAACACGGATTGACACGGATTAAGAAAGGTGTTTCCTGTCACTCGACACTCGTCAATCGACACTGATCACTCGTCAATCGACACTGGTCAGCGCTGGCGGCCGGCGCTCTCCAGTTCGGGCGTGGGACCGGCCACTTCAGTTGCGAAGCCCACCAGCTCTACCCCCAGTATGTCATCCATCAGGGCGATCTGGGGTTGGCCCATGCCCGACATGTAGCCGACCGGACAGCAGTGGTATCGATCGGGGATTTGAATCAATCGGGCAGGGTAACCCCGTTTCAGAAATGCACTGTAAAAGTGATGGGCCTGCTCGGGCAGAAGATAAAAATCATTGTCGGTAAAGGTGATCAGAAAAGGGGGCGCCTGGGGATTTAAGTATTGAATCGGTGAAGCTTCGCTCCAAACGGTCGGGTCCGGACCAAAGGCCTGATCCTTTCCGGTGGGAACCTGTCCCGGTTCAGGCCAATTCTCCAGGTCATAGATGCCGGACGTTGTGATCACACCCCTGACGGCAGAAGCCGGAACTCCCTCAGCCTTCAGATACCTGGAGTCCAGTCCCAGAAGAGAGACCAAGTGGCCTCCCGCCGAGTGACCGATGATGACCATTCTGTTCCGATCGATTCCGTACTCAGTTGCGTTTTTGTATACCCAGGCGAAGGCGCGAGCCACGTCCTGGATGTGGGTGGGGTGCCTGACCGCGGGTGAAATTCTGTAGTTGGTGGAGACGACTCCCCATCCCAGGCGACCGAACAGAGCCACCAGGGTGTCGGGCGTCGGACTGCCCTTTTTCCCTTCCCTCCAGCGGCCTCCGTGAACTTGGAAAACGATCGGGACGTTGGTCTTGCCCCGGGGAAGATAAAGGTCCAGAGCGTTCAGATTGGGATCTGATCCAGGCCCGTCGTAATAGCGTACATTCTTGATTGTCTTGATGGCTGGAGAAGGCAATTGTGGAATCTGTTCGGGACCTCCTTTGGGCCACACGGCATGAAAGTTTCGAGAGAGCGATCCGTCCTGCACATCGTCGATGAACTGGAGGATGGCCGGGCCCAGCAGATCCTCCACTTGGAGGATCTGCCTTCCGTTGACATCGTTCACGGCGACGGTCTCCCCGACAGCGGTCAATACGTCATAGTGGTCACGAGCCGGAATGGCGGTCAAACGGGCAACCAGGTCATGGTTCAACAACAGGGTATAGAAAGTTTTGGATTGTTCTTCAAAACCGAACAATTCGTTGTTGGGATAGGCAATCAAAAAAGGAGGAGTGTCAGGGCCGGCACTGCTCACTTTCTGCACCGGTGAGGCGTCCCGCAGAATCCTTCGATCCTTGCCAAAGGCCTGCTCCGCCCGTGCGGGTTCCACACCCGGTTCCCAGAAGTTCTCCAGATCGTAGACCCCGCTCAGGGAAATGACACCCTTGATGTTCTTTGCTGAAAGTCCTTTTGTCTGCAGGTATCTGGGGTCCAGCGCCAGCAGGGAAACCAGGTGGCCACCGGTCGCTTGTCCCGTGACGAAGATGTTGTCGACATCAATGCCGTAGCGAGCGGCGTTTTCGTGGATCCAGGCAAAGGCCTGCGCCACGTCCTGAATGTGAGCCGGATGTTTGGCCGCAGGCGACAATCTGTGATCGATGGATGCCACCGCCATTCCCCGGGAGAGCAGCAGGTCCATGAAGCGGACTCGCCCTTCCTGCGACTTCTCCCCGCCTCGCCATCCGCCCCCGTGGACAAAGAACATCAGTGGAACGTTCGATCGTCCCTCGGGTAGATACAGGTCCAGCGAATGAAAGCGGGGATCGGACCCTGGTCCGGTAAGATACTGAATATCTTGGAGCACGCGAGTGGCCGGAGCCGGAGAGAAAGCCGGCTGTCCGTAACCGAGTAGTACAGAGTGAAACAGTGCCAGGATGATCAATGCGGGCCTGAGTTGATTCACGTCTTGAGCTCCTTTTCAGAAAGGCGATGAAAATTGGGGCTGTTTGGGATGAGCTTGCCCCATCCCCCCTCGGCTTGTCAACGGTCGGAGCGGTCGCTGTACTTCCGGCTCCCTATCGACGGCGGGTGCAGAAAGAAGTCTTGTTCACCGGTTGGCTGATGCTTGGCGAGGGCGGGCGGGCTTCTAGCCCTCTAGGGGACGAACAATTCGATCTGGGCCCGCCGGTTCTCCTGCTGTCCTTCGGGTGTCTGGTTGTCAGCCACCGGTTGTCCTTCACCGGCACTGCTAGTCTCTATTCTGCCGGCGTCAATGTTGTGCTGCGTCACCAGATAGTCTCTCACAGCGTCGGCGCGACGTTGTCCAACCTGGTCATTGGCGGCTTCATCGCCCCGGTCATCCGTGTGGCCGGTGATCAGGGCCCTCAGTTGTGAGTCCTGTTGCATCTTGAGGGCGATCTCATCCAGGCTGGCTTTGGCCAGGTTATCGGGCTGGATCCTGCTCATGCCGATCACTATCCTTTCCCTCACGGAAAAGGAGGCCAGGTTGCTGGCACTGCCTTCCCGACTGTCCTGAATAGTCACCGCCACACCGTGTCTGCCGCCTGCCAGAGCTGTAGTGTCGATCTCGATCTGGGAGGACGTCTCCGATCGGCTCTGATCATCCAGGGTCCAGGAATAGGTAACCGGATTGGCGTCGGTATCACTGGCCTGTGCCGATGCTGTCACAGTCTCTCCACTGTACACCTCGCTCTTGTCTAGTGTCAGGGACACGCTCAGAACCGGGTCTGCCCTTCTTGCAATGGAGACGCTGAAATCGCAGCTTGCCGTCATTCCATCCACATCGGTAACCACCACTGACACGGCATGAATTCCGATCGGGCGACCTCTGGTTTCGAAGCGCAGGGATGGCTGATCACTAACCAAGGGCCGACCATTGAGTGACCAGGCATAGGTAACAGAACCCCCGTCCGGACCCGAAGCATGGGCTGCCAGCGTAGTCGCTTCACCTGCGGTGACCGTGATGCTGGTGGGATCACAGGCAACACTCAGAGCTTGCCTCTCTTCGTCCATTACCATGGGTTCTGCCATGGACTTCGCGGCACAGTTCACGACATCAGGGTCCTGAAAGAGGGTGGAACCGGCCAGAAAGTCGTGGCCCAGTCTCTCCTTCAGCATGAGAAAGCTGCCCAGGATGTGGCGCACATCTGCGGTGGTCGATTCCATCTTGTTCCGGGACTCAATGAGCACCGGTTGATCCACCGAACCGGCGCACACCCAGTCCACACCCAACATGGTCTCGCCATGCGAGACATCGGTGTTGAGTACTCCGATCAACTTCTGCTGCTGAGACCAGAGAACACTCTGAGTGCAGGCGATCAAAACCACGACAAGGCAAAGAAATAGCTTTTTCATCCCTCCTATTGTAACCCGTAACCATGAAACAAAGAGTGATTTCGGTCACCAGACCGATGACCAAGGGTGGTGGCGGGTCTTGGGTAATGGTTGTAAGACGTTTATTATGAATGAGTTAAAATTTTCTTACCGGCGTGATCTATTGACCCCTGATCCCTTGATCAGCTGACAGCAGACTATTGTCGATTGACGAGTGTCGATTGACGAATGAGAAGAAGATACCTTTCTTAATCCGTGTTAATCCGTGGTTCCCAATCTGTGTAAATCCCTGTCTGTTAATTCGTGTCTGTCAATTCGTGTCTGTGTTAATCTGTGTTTTCGGAATCCGTGTCAATCCGT
>JAUXKG010000371.1 GCA_030624355.1 Acidobacteriota bacterium | reverse complement strand
CATGCTGCAAACCGGGGGCTTCGGGACGGTTGGAAAGGACCAGGACAATGCGGGCGGCTACTTGTCCTGCCTCGACGGCATCCGAAAGAGCCAGGAAGTTGGATCCACGACCGCTGAGAAGGACGGCGACATTTTTCATAGGTAACGTACTTCTCCCGAACCGTCGATGTCTTCACCGAGCAAATAGAACCTCTCATCGCGGGAGGCCAGGAAATCCTGAACCCGGTCTGCCCTCGATTGAGACACCACCAATATCATTCCCACTCCCATATTGAATGTTCGGTACATCTCTTCGGTACTGACCTTGCCGCGCTCTCGAATATAACGGAAGACAGGCAGTATGTCCCAAGTGCCGCCCTGAACTGCGGCGTCCAGGTGCTTCGGAAGGACTCGAGCCAGATTGTCAGTGATTCCTCCACCGGTCACGTGGGCGATTCCGTGCAGGTCATCCCCTCGGATCAGTTCCTTAATGATAGGAAGATAGTTGCGGTGGGGAGTAAGAAGTTCCTCGGCCACCGTTTTGCCCAGCTCTTCGACATGGCTGTCGATCCGGAGTTTTTCCTGCTCGAAGAAGAGCTTCCTGGCCAGAGAGTATCCGTTGGTGTGAAGACCGGAGGAAGGGAGACCGATCAGAATGTCACCCTTCTCAACCTGGTCAGGTTGAAAGAGAGAGAATTCATCGCTGATGCCCACCATGAAGCCGACCAAGTCATACTCTCCCTCCCGGTAGAATCCCGGCATTTCAGCTGTTTCTCCCCCCAGCAGGACACATTGAGACTGTTTGCAGCCTCGGGCCAGGCCTTGAACGATCTGTTCCACCACCACCGGTTCCAGTTTTCCCATGCCGATATAGTCCAGGAAGAAGAGTGGGAATCCTCCTTGCACCAGAAGATCATTGGTGCAGTGAGCCACAATGTCGATGCCTACGGTGTCGTGGATCCCGCTCAGGAAGGCAATCTTCAACTTGGTACCCACGCCGTCGGCAGTGGAAAGCAAAATTGGACTTTGAAGGTTTGAAAGATCGGGCCGGTAGAGCCCGGCGAAGGCTCCAATCTCGCCGACTACGCCGGAGTCGAAAGTGGAGCGAGCCAGTTCCTGGATACGACTCTTGGCCTTTTGAGCACGATCGATGTCGACTCCGCTGGATCGGTAAGTGAGGCTCTTTGGATTTTCGGACTGCTCCGTGTCTTCTGAGTTGTCAGACTTCATTGAGCTGCTCTGCTCGCTTTTCCCGAACCTTCAGTGCTTGGCACTTTCTTCCTCTGTTTCAAAGAGTCTCTTCTGAAGGCTGTCCCGTGAGATAGGTATCGGGTACTTCTCGTCAAAGCAGGCCGAGCAAAAGTTGCCCTTCGATGAGACCGCTTTCTGCATTCCCTCCAAAGACAGGTAGGACAGGCTGTCAGCGCCGGTGTAGGTACGGATTTCTTCGACCGTCTTGTTGGCTCCGATCAACTCCCGGTGGGTGGGTGTGTCAATGCCGTAGTAGCAGGGTGAGACGGTCGGCGGGGAGCTGATTCTTAGATGGACTTCCGTGGCGCCCGCCCATCGCACCAACTCGACGATCTTCCGGCTGGTGGTTCCTCGAACGATGGAGTCGTCGATCAAGATGACCTTCTTGTCCTTGAGCAGCTCTTTAACCGGATTGAGTTTGATTTTGACACCGAAATGACGAATGGACTGCTTCGGTTCAATGAAGGTACGGCCCACATAGTGATTTCGAATCAAGCCGAACTTGAAGGGAATTTCCGATTCGTCCGAATATCCCAAGGCGGCGGTCATTCCGGAGTCTGGTACCGGGACCACTATGTCTGCCGGCACGCCAGCTTCCTGGGCCAACTGACGGCCCATCAGGTAGCGACTGCGGTGAACACTTCTCTCGAAAACTGTACTGTCGGGACGGCTGAAATAAACATGTTCGAAGATACAGTGGGCAGGGTGGGGAGCCGAGGGAAGAAAGAAAGACTCCAGTTGTCCGTTCTCAATCTTCAGAATCTCGCCGGGGGCCACATCACGAAGGTAGCGGGCCCCAATCAGATCGAAGGCACACGTTTCCGATGCCACCGTATAGGCGTCTTCAAGCTGGCCCAGACAAAGAGGCCGAACGCCTAAAGGATCACGTACCGCATACAGCTGTTTGGGAGTCTGTATCAGCATGGAGTAGGCTCCCTGGATCTGAAGCAGAACCTCCCGGAGAGCCTGGTCCAGATCCTTGTTTGGACAGCGGGCCAGCAGGTGCAGCACGACTTCCGTGTCACTGGTGGATTGAAAGATCGCTCCTTCTCCCTCCAGTTGCCGGCGCAGCCGTTCGTTGTTGAGCAGATTCCCATTGTGTGCCAGCGCAATAGGACCCCGCCAGGACTCCGAGACGATCGGTTGAGCGTTGTTTATGGAGCTGTCTCCCGACGTCGAATAGCGAACATGTCCAATGGCGGACTCCCCTCTGAGTTCGGCAAGCCTACGGTCGTCGAAAACATCGGCGACAAGTCCCATGCCTCTTTGCCGATGCAGTTGTGAGCCGTCGGTGCTGACGATTCCCGCTGATTCCTGCCCACGGTGCTGAAGGGCGTACAAGCCCAAATAAGTGTGGCGGGCAGCTTCCGGATGACAGGCGATGCCGAAAACGCCGCACTCGTCGCGGAACTTATCTGTTCTGTTCAATGCTTAAAGACCTCGTCCAGAGAAGTACTCCATTTTTCGTATAGATCCGGCATGGGCAGGGAGATCAAGGATTGTCCATCGATCTTGAGTTCGAAATCTCCCTTGACGGTCTCTCCCAGTCGGGTACAGGGAAGACCGGAGATCATCTGCAGAAACGTCTCTTCCTTGGTTTTCCTGACCGATACCAGGATTCGACTGGGAGTTTCACTGAAAAGAAAGTGATCAGGGCGAAGGGAGGTACTCAGTTCCACTCGAAGGCCGCACCCAGAGGGGAAGCAGCACTCCGCCAGGGCCAAGACTAGACCGCCTTCTGACAGGTCGTGAGCCGATTCGATTAACCTGTTCTGGTTCAACTCCAAAACCCTATCTTGTAAGGCTTTCTCCCGGATCAGATTCAGATCGGGACAGGGACCGCAAAGCGGGTGGCCGAGGTGTTCAAGATAAATAGAGCCACCCAGTTCGGCGTGAGTCTCGCCCAGCAGGTAGATGGAGTCCCCGATGTTTTCGAAATGAGACTGCAAGGCCAGCTGAACCTCGTCAATCTTACCCACCATTCCCAATACCGGAGTCGGGAATATGGCGGCGCCATTGGTTTCGTTATAGAAACTGACGTTTCCTCCGGTAATCGGGGTCTCAAAGGCTTCGCAGGCCTCTCGAATCCCTTCCACCGACTCGATGAACTGCCACATGACCTCCGGGTTCTCCGGATTCCCACAGTTGAGACAATTGGTTGCGGCCAGGGGACGGGCTCCCGAACAGACCAAATTACGACAGCTTTCCGCGGTGGCCAATCTGGCTCCCATACGAGGGTTCAGGTGAGACAGGCGACTGTTTCCATCCAGGCTGATGGCCAGGGCACCGGATCCCTTCTTCAGGCGAAGGACTGCCGCGTCGCTTCCAGGAAGCATGATGGTGT
>JAUXKG010000226.1 GCA_030624355.1 Acidobacteriota bacterium | reverse complement strand
TCAAGAGAGGGAGTAACCTTCAATTCTTCGACACCGCCGAACTGAAGCCCTTCAATAGGGGAAGCGCCGCCCGAATTTCCGCGTCGGATAACGGATGAGCTTCTTCTCTACGACTTCCTGGGAACTTACCAACTCCAACACTTCCCTGGCAGTGGGGAAAATGGGTGCCCATCCTTCACGACCTCCGTAGCCCAGAGGCCTTTCAGCCGGACCACCAGGCCGACCCACCACGATCCGGCCGACCAGACCCAACACTTCGTGGTTGCGGCTGAAGTAGTCATAGGTCCCCTCCACTTCAAAGGTCCATTCGAAGGTATTGTTAACGTCATCTCCCAGCAGGCCCGAGTCGAAGGGCTGGGCTCCTTCGGGAATCCGCAGCTCCCGGTCGTCATTGTCCGGATGAAAGGCAGTCACCGTAGCTCCAAATTTGGTACAGATCCAACGAACCGTCTGACCCGGGTTCAAGTAGAGACCTACCGGATCGTAATACCAAAGACCTTGAGGGTAGTTACTTCGAATACGGATCTCAGGCAACTCCGGGGTTTGACTGAATACTCGGCCGATACTCGCCAGGGCCAATGAGCCCATCCCGGCTGCTTGCATAAAAGACCGCCGGTTAACTCGCTGCCCTTGGAAACCCTGTCTCTTCATGCCCCGCTCACCGAGAATGCATGGATCGAATGCCGATCGGTAGTGGCCTTGCCCCGCAGCGCTATCTCACCGTTGCTGGTGTAGAGCCTGCCATTGGCGATGGCAAAACCACCACGATGAGAGCTGGGCAACTGATATTTCCACAACTGGCGCCCCGTATCGACATCCAGGGCCTCCAGGCCTCCATCCAGCAAACCTTGATAGAAGACCCCGTTGGCCACGGCCACCGGAGCTCGAACAGTAGACGAATTGGGAAGCCACCACTCGATCTCGCCTGTATAGGCCTGCAGAGCGGCCGTCACTGACATCGGTCCTTTGGGAGTCATGGCATTCGACACCACGAAAACACGATTGTCGGCCACCGCCGTACTGCTCATTCGAGGCCCCCCACTGGCACTCGCATTGGTCAAGGTAGCCTTCCAATAGAGTTCTCCCGTGTATCGATCCCAACAGAAGAAACCCTCCTTCTTCCCGGCCGCGACACAGTGACGCTCCGCACCCCTCTGCAGCGGACTGACCGCATCGAAAATCATGGGGTGAGATCCGAAGTCCAAGTCGTGGGTGTCGGCAGGTCGAGGCTGGTCGAACCAGAGTAGCTGACCGGTATGAAGATCATGAGCCACTATGCTCTCGGCATACAGCATGGGTCCCGGAGGCATGAATGCCTTCACGCTTCCCGTGACGTTATAGAGAATGTCGTGCTCGGCATCGATTGCCGGTGAAGTCCAGACCGATCCACCCCCACTCTGGGAACTGGGAACGGTGAAAAACCGCCAGCGCACCTTGCCAGTCTCGGCGTCCAGACAGGCAATCTGAGCATGTCCGGAAGAACTGCCAATAAACACCATTCCTTTGTAGATCATGGGCGAGCATGAGATCTGAGGCTCATTGGCGGGGACGTCATCCAAAAGGATTTGCCAGATTTCTCTGCCCGTCTCTGCATCCAGGCAGCGGACTTTGGCGTCCCCTGTTCCAAAGTAGATGCGTCCCTCTGAATATTCGGGCGAGGAGCGGATATTGTGAAAGCCATTGTCAAAGGGGGGAACTCCCACCTGCACCTTCCACTTGAGTTCACCGCTTTGGGCATGGATCGCGGAGTAGTAGCCGTCCCACGATCCAAAGTACAAACTGTCCCCCACCACCGCCGGACAGTTCTGAATGGGGGCGCCGGCCGCAAAGGTCCAATCCAGAGCCAAGCGGCTGACGTTGTCTCTTCCGATCACCGACTCACCGGGATTGGAGCGACTATTGCGCAGGTCACATCCAAAGCGGGGCCAGTCGGCTGAAGAAACGGCAGGCGCGCTCACAGGTGCGGACCGCGCCGGAGCTGAGCCAGCCGCCATCAAGGCGGCGGCCAGAGTAGAACGCTCCAGAAATGTTCGACGCGTTAACCCAGAATTTTGGCGGTCATTGCTGGACATCTTACGGCTGAAATATAGCACACGGCTCCTTTCATGTGAATCTTTTTGCAGTCACCATCCAGCGCACCAGTCACACTGTCTCTTTTTTCCCTTGACCTTGCTAAACGTCACCACTTTGTATATAAAATGCCAAAACCAGTTCTTACGATGGGCGGGAAAAGATAGGAGTAACGCCATGGAAACCAGGGAACAGGGAACCGGGGCAGCGGCTTTGGGCTTTGTGCTCAAGTTATTGGCAGGACCTGCCGCTCTCCTGGCGGTTGGCTCGATCGAAGTCGAGGGCTTCACCTACGAGGCCCAGATGGCCCTGGGTACCCTGGTCTGGATGGTAATGTGGTGGGTTCTTCAACCGGTCCCCTGGGCCATCACTTCTCTCCTTCCACTGATAATCTTCCCTCTCACTCAAACTCTGTCGATCCGAGAGACTTCGTCACTCTATGGCCAGAGAATTTTCTTCTGGATTCTGGGCACACAGCTGCTGGGTTTCGCCATCCTGAAGCATGGCTTGGCGAAGCGCTTCGCCCTGTTCTTTCTCAGCATTCCCGGAGTGGGGAAAACCACCCACCGTTTACTCTTCTGTTACATGGCCACCACCGCCATGGTTTCCATGTTTGTCTCGGATGCCTCTTCAATCGCGCTTATGCTTCCTCTGGGACTTTCCATTCAAACCTATATACACACCCTTGCCGGTGGTGAAGGGGAACGACAGCGTGGGACCCAGCTGGGAACCTTTTTTGCCCTCGGAACTCTCTATGCAGCGGTGGCGGGCGGCATTACGACCATTGCAGGCATGCCTCACAATGCGGTAGCCGTGGGGCAGCTGGAGGCCCTCAGTGATCCCTCCCGGACTATAGGCTGGTTTCAGTGGATGATGGTCGGAACGCCCATTTTCGTCTGTTTGTTGATCGCCGACTATTTTGTACTGCGTTTCTTCTTCAAACCGGAGATCGTCGAGATTCCGGGCGGCCAGGAGTTTTTGCAAAACGAACGACAGAAGCTCGGCGGCATGAGCCTGGGTGAAAAATATGTGCTGGGAGTCTTTCTCACCATGGCCGGACTCTTCACGATTCCGCCTCTGCTACCCAAAATTCTGGGAGAACAGCATGTGTTTACGCTCTGGGTGGACGAGGTGATGTCCATCTGGTTGGTACCACCCATTATCCTCTTTCTGCTTTTTGCCCTTCCTACCAACCTTCGAAAAGGGGAGTTTGTTCTCAACTGGAAGGAAGCCAACGGCAGGGCCCCGTGGCAAATCCTGCTGATGATCAGCTCTGCTGTAGGAGTAACGGACGCCCTGGGAGACTTCGGTTTCATGAAGCTGGTGACTCAGGCCTTTTCAGATGCTCAGATCAGCCCCGTCACCCTGCCCTACCTGACCGGCCTGGTCACCTCGGTCTCCACCAATTTCATCTCGGGGGTAGCAGCCACGGCACTTTACACGGCCATGCTGATTCCGATCGCCGAGCAAATAGGATTTAATCCCGCCGCCATCGCCATCATGGTTCCCGGTACGGCCATGGGGGTCATCTTCCCCTGGGCAGGTGCCACTCCGGCAACCGCATTCGGATTCGGTGAGATCAAGCTGAAGGACATGATCAAGGTGGGAATCGTCATTGAGATCATCATGATCCTGGTGACGGGCACAATCTGTTTGCTGTTTGAGCCCATACTGTAGCGGGGAGACGGCTGAATCGTCGTTGATGAGTTCTCTTCCCCTGAGAGACAGTCTGTTCCTTTCCCCTTTCTTCTTCCCGCCGTCCCCTCCGCTTCAATGTTGTGGTAAAAGGTGGTCATGGTACGTGAGACGGACAGACGAATCCTGGCTGGGAAGGGCTGCTATCTGGATGATGTCCAGCTCCCCGGAATGCTGCATGTGGCTTTCGTGCGCAGTCCCTATTTCCACGCCACGTTTGGATCGATCGAAAGCGAAACGGCCCTGCAGCTCTCCGGGGTCAAGGCTGTGTTCAGAGTGCGAAATAGGAGCGGGATGAGGGATAGGAGTTTGAGCATGCGCTCACAAACGAGGTGCAACCATCATGGACCAAAATAGCGAAACGAATCCAGAGTTTAAGACCATCGGCCTGATCGGCTGCGGAGCCATCGGGGGGAGAGTGGCTCGCTTCATCCAGTCGGAACTGAAGCAACAGGCTTCTCTTACTGCACTCTTCGATGTGGTGGAGACAAGTGCGAGGGATCTGCTCCAGTCGCTTCAAGAGCCTGGCTGCCAGCTCTGCACCTCGTTTCAGGACTTGATTTCCAGCGTGGATCTGGTAATCGAAGCCGCTTCTCCCGCAGTGTCGGCAGAGATTGCCGAGGCCTGCCAGAGGGCAGGCAAGGATGTCATCATTATGAGTGTCGGCGGGCTGCTGGACAAAGAGAGCCTCTGGGAGCAGGCCGGCTCCGGCAAGGGCCGCATCTACGTGCCCAGCGGAGCCATCGCCGGCATCGACTGTGTCCACGCGGCAGCTGTAGCCAACATCGAGAGCGTCCAGATCACCACACGCAAGCCGCCCAAGGGCTTGGCCGGCGCACCCTACCTGGTCGAAAACAACATTTCACTGAACGATCTTCAAGAGGAACGGGTGGTCTTTCAGGGATCGGCGCGTGAGGCGGTGAAGGGTTTTCCCAAAAACATCAACGTATCGGCTTTGTTGAGCCTGGCCGGATTGGGTCCTGACAAGACTACGGTGCGAATCATCACCTCGCCCGAATACACCCGAAATTCCCATGAAATAAAGGTCGTGGGTGATTTCGGAGAAGTCACCACTCGCACCGAAAATGTTCCTGATCCATCCAATCCGAGGACCAGCTACCTGGCAGCCCTGTCGGTTTGTGCGCTGTTGAAAAAGATGCTGGGCCCCATCAGATTAGGAACCTAAGCTAACGAGTGTCGAGTGACGAGCGTCGAGTGACGAATGTCGATTGACGAGTGCCGATTAACTAGTGCCGATTGACGAATGTCGATAGACGAGTT
>JAUXKG010000160.1 GCA_030624355.1 Acidobacteriota bacterium | reverse complement strand
GCCTGCGTGGGGGCGGGGTAATTGCCTTCCTGTCCCAGGCATTTAATGCCTTCCGCTATCGTGATTTTCGACTGATGTGGTTCGGGGCCTTCACCTCGACCACCGGGGCCTGGATGCAGCAGGTGGCCGAGTCGTGGGTGGTCCTCGACTTGACCGGTTCGGCCTTTTATCTGGGCTTGACGGCTTTTTTAGGGCAGCTCCCGCTTATCCTTTTCACCCTGGTGGGAGGAGTGGTGGCGGATCGGATCGATCGGCGCAAACTGCTGCTGGGCTCCCAGTATGTGCAGATGACGACGGCCCTGGTTTTGACAGGGTTGATCGTCATGGACTGGATTCAAATCTGGCACTTCCTGGTGGCGGTGTTCGTGGTGGGATCCGCTCAGTCTTTCGGAGGGCCCGCCTATCAGGCCCTGATTCCGGGACTGGTGAGCCGGAAGGATCTGTCTAACGCCATCGCCTTGAACTCACTGCAATTCAATCTGGCTCGATTCATCGGGCCCCTTCTGGCAGGGTTGGCACTGACGCTGGTGGGTCCGGCGTTCTGTTTTGCGATTAATGGAGTCTCCTTCGTGGCGGTCATTATCAGCCTCTTTTTGATTCGATCCTCTTTCAGGCCTCAGAAAACTGAGGAGTCGGTGTTGGAAGGAATGAAGAGGGGATTTGCTTTTCTGAAGGAGCGGGGGGCCCTGTGGCAGTTGAGCGTTTTGGGTTTCATCGGAACCTTTTGCGGCATTTCTCTGATAACACTGCTCCCCGTTTTCGCCAGGGACGTCTTTCACATCGGTTCAGCCGGATATTCCAAGATGATGGCGGTCTCAGGTGCGGGATCGGTGGTTGGCGCTCTCTTGTACGCTGGTCTGGCAGGAACCAGGAGTGGCGGAATGATGACCTTGCGGGTCCAGCTGGTGTTGTCCGTTCTCATAACGGTTTTTGCCCTCTCCACGAATCTGCCGCTCAGCTATTTTGTTCTCTTTCTGGGCGGTGCCGTTATGATCGGTCTGTTCGCTTCAATCAATTCGCTGGTTCAGTTGAATACGACCGATGAGATGCGTGGGCGGGTGATGAGTATCTTCATGCTGGCCTTTCGCGGAGGAATGCCCTTAGGCAGCTTGGTAGCGGGTTTGTTGGCTTCACAGATTTCGGCTTCCTTTGCGCTGGTTGTGATGGGTGGACTCCTGGGTTCGAGCGCCTTGGCTTTTCTGTTCTCCCGTAGCCGCGTTAAGACAATATAAAAGATTGTTATAATTGATCTTATAACTCTTTTCGTGGTCAATTTACAGGCTCTCCTCCATTGACCCGAAATGGCTAATCTGGTAATTTTGAATGAGATCCGAAGCACCTTGAATATCCACCAAATCACCTCCATTCGACAGGGGTGGGATTGGTGCCTGGGGCCGGGTCAGGAGGAATTGTGTCCGAGAAAGTGTATGTATTTGATACCACACTGAGGGATGGAGAGCAATCTCCGGGATGTTCCATGAACCTGGAAGAGAAGCTGAAGATGGCTCGCCAGCTGGAGCGACTTAACGTGGATGTGATCGAGGCAGGTTTTCCGATTGCCTCGGAAGGTGATTTCGAAGCGGTCCAGGCCATTGCGGCTGAGATGAAGAAGACCACTGTGGCGGCATTGGCCCGAGCCAATGGGAAGGACATCGAGCGAGCGGGAGAGGCGGTCAAGGAGGCGAAGAACCCCCGGATCCACACCTTTATTGCCACCTCCGACATTCACCTCGAATACAAGCTTCGCAAGTCGCGTTCCGAGGTCTTGAAACAGTCTGTCGAAGCGGTCAGGATGGCTCGCAACCTGTGTAAGGAAGTGGAGTTTTCTGCCGAGGACGCCACTCGAAGTGATATCGATTATCTGGCAGAGCTGTTTGAAGCCGCCATTGAAGAGGGCGCCACCATCATCAACATTCCCGATACTGTGGGTTACGCCATTCCTTCAGAGTATGGGCCTTTCCTTCAGAATCTCATTGCCAAGATCTCCAACCGGGATCAAGCCGTCTTCAGTTGTCACTGTCACGATGATCTGGGTCTGGCGGTGGCCAATTCTCTGGTGGGCATTGGAAGCGGTTGTCGGCAGGTGGAGTGCACCGTCAATGGCATTGGCGAGCGGGCTGGAAACGCGTCCCTGGAAGAGATCGTGATGGCGCTGCATACGAAGAGGGAAGTCCTCCCCTATCACACCGATATTGTGACTGAAGAGATTTACAAATCCAGTCGGCTCTTGAGCAATCTGACGGGAGCGTTTGTCCAATCCAACAAGGCCATTGTTGGAAAGAACGCCTTCGCCCACGAGGCGGGAATTCATCAGGACGGCGTTTTGAAGAATGCCCTGACCTACGAGATCATGACTCCCCAGACAGTGGGTCTTCCCCGCAGTACGCTGGTGATGGGCAAACACAGTGGACGACATGCGCTGCAGAAGAAGTACCAGGAGCTGGGCTACGACCTGAACAAGGAAGACTTGGAACGGGCCTACTTTTTTTTCACCAAGCTGGCCGACAGGAAAAAGGAGATTTACGACGAGGATTTGATCACCATCATTCAAGATGGGATCAAGACCATTCCCGATACTTACAAGCTCAAGTATGTCCACGCAGCTGGGGGCAATCAGGAGATGGCCTGTGCCGTCGTCAAGCTGCAGCAGGGTGAAGAGGTCTTTGTCGAGTCAGCTTATGGAGACGGACCTGTGGACTCCGCTTGTCGCGCGATTGACCGGATCACGGGCATGCGTGGCCATCTTCTGGACTACAGGGTCAGTTCAGTGACAAGAGGGAAGGATGCTCTTGGCGAAGTCTTCGTGCATGTCAGCGTCGCGGAACGAAGCTATACGGGGAAGGCGGCCAGCGTGGATATCATTGATGCCAGCGCCCGTGCTTACCTGAACGCCGTCAACAAGGCGGTGTACGAGAAGAAGAAGGAGCAGGAGCGGGAGCCGCCTGAAGCGGCCTCAGCTTAGGGCCCTGATTGTGTACCCAGGATCAGTGCTAGCTAGTGCTTTCACGTGACCTGAGGACAAAAGAAACCGCCTATGCCGAAAACACTGTTTGAAAAAATTTGGAACAGTCATCTGGTCCACCAGGAAGAGGGAAGACCGGCCCTCCTATACGTCGATTGCCATCTGGTTCACGAAGTCACTTCGCCTCAAGCCTTCGAAGGCTTGCGCCTGTCCGGAAGGAAGGTTCGGCGTCCCGAGTTGACCTACGCCACCATGGATCACAATGTTCCCACTTGGGATCGCTCGCTTCCGATTGCCGATCCTGTCTCCAAGAAACAGATGGACACCCTTGACGAAAACTGCCGGGAGTTTGGAATTCAGCTCTACGGTTTGGACAGTCCTGATCAGGGTATCGTTCATGTCATCGGACCGGAACTGGGTATCACTCAGCCCGGCAAGACCATCGTTTGCGGGGACAGCCACACTGCGACACACGGTGCTTTCGGAGCTCTTGCTTTCGGAATTGGTACTAGTGAAGTGGAGCATGTACTCGCCACCCAGTGCCTGCTTCAATCGCACCCCAAGACTTTTCAGATCCGACTCCGTGGAAAACTTCCGGAGCAGGTCACGGCAAAAGATGTGATCCTTTACATCATCCGAACGATCGGGACAGACGGTGGGACCGGTTTTGTTATTGAATATGCGGGCGAAACCATTTCCGGGCTCACCATGGAAGAGCGGATGACGGTTTGCAACATGTCGATAGAGGCGGGTGCCCGGGCTGGAATGATCGCCCCGGATGAGGCCACCTTCGCCTACCTGGAGGGGCGTCCCTTCGCGCCCCAGGGCGCAGCCTTCCAGGAGGCGGTCGAGTACTGGAGGACGCTGCCCAGCGACGCAGGTGCCAGCTTCGATCGAGAGATGGAACTGGATGTCTCTGACTTAGTTCCTCAAGTTAGTTGGGGAACCAATCCTGGAATGGTTGTGGATGTGACGGGGGTCGTTCCCGATCCTGATTCGATGGAAGACGAGAATGCCAGCAAGGCGGCTCGTCGAGCATTGGAGTACATGGATTTGCAACCTGGAATCCCCATTCAGGAGATCAAGCTTGACCGGGTTTTTATCGGTTCTTGCACCAACTCGAGGATTGAAGATCTGAGAGTGGCTGCCCGGGTGGTTCAGGGTCGTAAGGTGGCGATTTCTGTTAAGGCCATGGTGGTTCCGGGTTCACAAAACGTTAAGCTGCAAGCCGAGCGTGAGGGCCTGGACCATGTCTTCAAAGAAGCTGGATTTGACTGGAGAGAGTCAGGTTGCAGCATGTGTTTGGGGATGAATCCCGACATCCTGGATGCCGGCCAGCGCTGCGCGTCAACCTCCAACCGCAACTTTGAGGGACGTCAGGGACGAGGAGGTCGAACCCATTTAGTGAGTCCGGCCATGGCTGCTGCTGCCGCCATCGAGGGCCATTTTGTCGATATCCGGGGATGGAGTTGATGGAAGGTTTCAAGAGGCTCAAAGGTCTGGTGGCCACACTGGATCGCGTCAACGTAGACACCGATCAGATTATTCCCAAACAATTCCTGAAGCGGATTGAGAGAACGGGATTTGGACAATTTCTGTTCTACGATTGGAGATTCGACGAGGACGGTTCCCTCGATCCTGAGTTTGAGCTGAATCAGCCTCAATACCAGGGTGCTTCGATTCTGCTGGCCCGAGCGAACTTCGGCTGTGGTTCCTCTCGTGAGCATGCTCCCTGGTCCCTGTTGGATTATGGATTTCGCTCCATAATCGCTCCCTCCTTTGCAGATATCTTTTACAACAACTGCTTCAAGAACGGGATGCTTCCGATTCAACTCTCTGAGGAACAGATCGAAGAACTGTTCCGGCGTGTCAAAGCCCACCCCGGTTACCAACTGGCGGTCGATCTGGAGACACAGATCCTGGAGGATGATCTGGGACTGAGCCACTCTTTTGAGGTTGATCCCTTTCGACGAGAGAGTTTACTGAAAGGTCTGGATGAGATCGGGTTGACGATTCAGTACGAAGACCAGATCGGGGCCTACGAGCAGAGGACGCGCAGGTAGGGGAACGAGCGTTCCGGGCTATTCTTCCTCCAGAAAACCACCTGAAACGAAGAGTTGTTCGACCGGCGCTACCCGTATGTCGGTTCGGGAGATTCCCAGTGGATAGGCAGCCCAGACCGCATCTCTTTTAATGATCTCCAGCGTGTTGGATGGGATCGCGAAGAACGTTGTACCCTCCTGATCCACAGTCTTGATCTCGTATTCCGTCAAACTCTTGCCTTGGGCTTGGCCATCGGCCGCTACCTCCTCGGCCAACCGGCCGGCCACCTCATCATCGGTGACTACCAGGTATTTGATGTTCTTCGCCTGCAGGTATTTCTTGATGGCCCTGTTGATCTGCTCTGTCGTGACCGCATCTATTCGCTTCAGATAGTGGGTCAGATAACCTTCCTCCAACATGTCGTAGTAGGCATCATCGACGCGAGCTCCCAAAAGCCGGGAAACAGTTTCCGCCAGGTTCAAATAGAGTGTTTTGGCCTTGTTCTTAGCCAGGTTCACCTGCTGTGGCGTCATTCCTGTTCGAACAAAATTCTCCAGTTCCCAGGTCAGGGCCTTCATCAAATGGTGGGTGTACTGGTGCGCTACCGGCCGGATCCAGACGCTGAAGTACTGGTGCTGACGCGGGGTGTTGAAGGGGGGGAAGAGAAGGGAGGGTCGTCCGGAAAAGTGCTCCACGTAGGAATAGTTTCCATAGTTGTAACCGCGCTTCTGGCGGATCTCCCTAAACAGGTAGGAAAAGCTGTCCCGATGGGTTCCCAGAAACACGTTGGCCACATAAAGAGGCCAGAAGTCGGGATTCTTGCGGGTCAGCGGAATGGGAAAAGCGGCATGAATTCCACTGGAGGCGGCATTTGGCTGGGCAATGATCACCAGGCTGCGGCCCTTGAAGTCATGCGGCTTTTGAAGGGGCTGTTTTTTCAAGCGGGTGGCATCAACTTCCTGACCAATCCCGGCCAGGATCCGGGCCACTCGTTCCTTCAGTGCCGGAGCATCCTTGCTCAGACCGACTATCAAGTTGTCGGCACGGTAATGCGTCACGTAGAAGGACAGCAGGTCGGCACGCGATATCTTTTCAAGACCCCGCACACTGCCCTGTGCCAGGTGGGCATAAGGGGTGCCTTCGAAAAGGTAGGAATCGATAGCCTCCAGGCCCAGCCCTTCGATGTCCTCGTAACGAAGTGAACCGGTGATCTGTTCCAGGGTTTCACTGCGCAGTCGTTCCAATTCGTGGACTTGGAAGACAGGGAGATTGAAGAGGGGCTGGAAAACCTTCTTCAGATATTCATTCAATACCTTTTCGGGTACGG
>JAUXKG010000199.1 GCA_030624355.1 Acidobacteriota bacterium | reverse complement strand
CCCAGCACCTTATCTTCGGCACCACAGTAACCAGCCGACCAGATCGTTCGCGCCCGTAAAGCATCCTCTCTGGTGAGCATCTCATGTGACCCCCAGACCCGGCCCTGGTCGTCAGCACGGGTAATCAGTTTTTCTATCGCCCTTAGCGCCGGGCGGGCTTCTTCGCTAGCGGGGCGCAGTCCTGCCTCCAGCATGCTCGTGAAGGCCGACGTGCGGTGGGCGGTGTCACCACCGTATTGGAAGATCAACCTTTCTTGACCCAGGTAGAGTCCCACGCTGGGGTTCACGTTGTACTTCTTCATGAGTGCAAAATTCTCGGCTGTGTTCAGCTGGTTATGATCGTTGCCATGGGGCAGCGAGGTGGGGGCCAGCACCCCTTCCTGTTCGTGGCCTTCCTCGATGGCCTTCAAATACAGCCAGGTGGCCTGGTCTCCCTGGTTGTGGACCCCACTGATGTTCCAGCCATACTTGATGGCCAACTTGATGGCTATGGAGTCGTTACTCCCGATGTCCCACCGGTTTTCCCCAATAATGCTGTAGGGATCGCCGTCCATCTGCCGCAGCTTCTGCTGCCAGGTCAACATCGCTCCCGACCCCATGGTTCCGTCGGGATGCTGAGTGGTGAGGCCGATAATCTTGACCATGTTGCCCAAACCGAAGCTAACCAGCTTGCCGATTCGCTTCAAGTACTCTTCCGGACGCATATTGGAGCGGAGAAACCCGAGGCTGCCGCGGACTCTGGCCGTCAGCTCGTCGCGTTCCCACAATTGGCGAAGAATGGTAATGGCGCGGCCCATGATCCGTCCGCACACCGTGGTGATTCCCTGCGCGTTCAGCTCGAAAAGGGTCCTCGCTCGTTCCGCCAGAGCCGCGTCGTCAATCGGCCCCCAGGGTACGGCGTAGGTCATGGCCCCGTGCGCCCAGGTGCGCAGCTGGCCGGTTCCTTCTCCATCGGTGTTCTTGAGGGCGCCCGGCATTCCCTCGAGTTCGGCCAGCTCCCAGGTCTTGGAGTTCACGACGCTCAGCTCACCCCCGTAGCCAATCACCACGGGGTTGTTTGGCGAGACGGTGTCGAGCTGCCAGCGGGTGACGGTCTGCAAGGGTTTACTGTCGCGGGGACCGCCGGCAACCAGCCACTCCCCCTCGGCGAGTCCCCGGACCAGCTCCTCGACCTCCCGCAGGCCCTCTTCGATGGAATTAAAGGTCACGGGTCCCCGTTTAGCGTCCAGGCCTCTCTCTAGACCCCCACCTGTCCCCAGGGGACCGTGACCGTGGGACTCAAAGAGGCCCGGCAGAATGCTGTAACCGGTGCCCTGCAGATCGAGCCGCTCCGTGTTCGGTCCGGCCATCCGGGAAATGTAGTCCGACCTTCCCAGAGCCAGGATCTTGCCGTCGCGCACCGCCATGGCTTGATTCCTGGAAAACTGCTCGTCGGCGCTGTAAATAACGGTGTTGGTCACAATCAGATCAGCGTAGTTGACGACTTCCGAAGGCAGGTCCTGCTGGGCAGCGAGGCTCCCCGGAAGAGCCACTGCAAGGAATCCGATCAATACAATTAAATTTATTTTCATAGTTTTCCTCTCAGTCACTTTGGGGGTTTTTTTTGCGAAACTTCCTTCGATCTTAAACCTTTGAAAAGTTAAAGGCAAAGGAACGTGACTCTGGGAGAAAAAAGATGACCTCCTTATAGCGAGCCTATACATGGGTGGGACTGGCTCGATCCTATCGGGTCAACCTTACGGTTGCGAGTGCTATGAGTCAGTTCTTGCAGTGTTCGAAGTGAAGGGAACCCACTCCTCTATTTTTCGTTGACTCGGGAGGTTGAGTCTGATCTACTCATCGACACTGTCTTCAGATGTCACTGCCCGTGATGATGACCATAGTGGGAGGTAAGGTTGTTTTTCAATCCGCTGAGGGAACTCGCAACTGCGGCGGTGGTTGGGGTGGCGGTGACTAACCTGCCAATCCAAGTCATTCGCCGTAAAAAGGGCTAGCCAGGGGCTAGTGCATGTAGAAAAAGCAGCCGAAAAACACCGCCGCTTCCTGAATACTGACCCTTCCTTCGTAACTCTCCACGGGAGTGATCTCTCGAGACAGATCGGGGAATCCCCACATGCGACTGTGCAGACCCAGGGAAAGAATTTCAGGCTGCACATCTTCGCTCACCTGGAAGACCAGCATGGTGAGGATGCCCGCCGGCAGGGGTTTGGCGGGACTCTCCAGGGTGACTTCCAGTACCCCTTGCCCCTCGTTCTCTCCTGTGGGCTCGGGATTTAGAAGATTCGCCTGGATGTTCACGTCCTCCTCAGTGGCCAGATAGCCGGCGACTTTGACAAAGGTGAGCTTCTGGGAGGGAAAAGTCATCTCGGCCTGGATCTTGCCAATTTGCCGGTCCCTAGTCGGAGTCAAGGTGATGGGGACCTCCAGCTCTATCCCCGAGGTGGAGGATGTTATGCCTAAACTTAAGCGCGGATTGGCGACTTCAACACCCTGGGCGTGGCTCTGTCCAAAGCTCACCATCCCAATCAGCAGAAGCAATCCAAGACGCATGATGAACACAGTATCTTACACCCTGCTCTTTGACCCCTGTCAAGCCAAAGACGGCGAGGCTGCCTGGTCATGAGGGTGGATCAATCAGGTGTGTTCACCCAGGCATTGGCGGTGGCGTGGGTTGCCTCGCTTCCAGAAGCCGGGTGAGTTGTATCTTTTTATTTTCGACCCTGTTATGATGATTTTAAGTATGATGCTGGGCTACAGACCAAGACAGCAATGCCTTGCACACTCGGCAAGATGGATCTTACTTCTATTTTTACTTGCTCTCTCATCGGGTACCGGTAGAGCGGCTCAGTCGGAAAAAGGGGTTTTAGTGGAACTCAACTTCGCCTACACGAATGCGGGCGGGGAGGTGACTCTTCCGGTCAATTTTTTCGATGGATCCGACCGGAAGATCAATGAAGTGAGCACCGAAATCAGTTTTGAAAGCAGATGGCTGGAATTTGTGGATGCGATGCTGATAGAGGCGGTGGGAGGAGCTGAAGCACAGGTCAGCAGTGAAGTTCTGGAAGGAGATAACCCAGGTGAATCCAAGGTCAAGGTCAGTGTCCGCTCGGATCAGCCGTTTCCCAACGCGGATCTCTTTAGCTTGATCTTTCGGGCATCAGAGGATGGGGAGCCGGAAAGTACCGTGAACATACGAATAAAGGCCACTGCCTTGACCCAGCAAGGGGTTCTGGTGGAGGAGGTGAAGACGAGGGATGGCGAAGTCATCTTCGCAGAAGGTCCTTTGCCGCAATTCGGTTGCTTTTTTTATATGCACTAGACACTAACGTCTATAGTGTTGGGAAAACTTACACAAACAGGAGGGCATAAGCGATGAGAAAGAGCACAACAAGGGGCACCATGAGAAGGAACCGGGTGTGGATATCAGGTCTGTTTTTGGCCCTGACCTGGATGGCTTCCATGTCCTTGGCCCAGAGTCCGCCGGCCAAAGTTTTGGCCTATCCTCAACTGATCCTTCACAACGGAAAAATCCTGACCGTGGATGAGAACTTTGCAATCGTTCAGGCGGTGGCTGTCCGCGACGGTCTCTTTCTGGAGGTGGGGACCAACCGGGAGGTCCTGCCGCTTACAGGTCCGGATACGAGGGTCATCGATCTACAGGGGCGAAGTGTGGTGCCAGGCTTTATAGACACCCACCTGCATGGAGCCTGGGCGGGTAATATCTCCAAGCGGGGCGTCAAAAACCTCAGGTTTGAAACGGTCGAGAAAGGTCTGGACGAGATCAGGGAAGAGTTGGTGAAACACGCTGCCGGTGAGTGGGTCGTCTTCAGCGGTCTTAGAAACAACGTTACGGTCAGCGTGTTAACCCGGTCGGATCTGGACCGGGCTGCCCCCAGTCACCCGATCCGGATCATGTTGGATACGGCCATGAGCGTCGTGAATTCCAAGGGATGGGAGGAAATCCGGTCAAAAATAGAGGGACTGGCGGGAGTCAAGCTGGACCCCAAGACTGGAGAGCCCAATGGGCATATTCGTGGGCAGGCCAATGGTGTTCTCTTATACGAGGACATTGTCTGGCCGGCTGATTGGGAAACCAGCCTGGTGGAACGGCAAAAAGAAACCTTTCGTCGACTCAATTCCCAGGGTTTGACGACCAACATCGGTAGGGCCCAGGGACTTTCAATAAGCATCTTGCGAAAGCTATGGAAACAAAACGAACTCACACTGCGGGTACGACCATCGATCGAGTTCATCATGTATAACCCGGAGGCCAACTCCTACCTGAAGCGGCTCGGCAACCTGACCGGCTTTGGAGACGGGTGGTTCAAGATTATTGGTTTGACGGTCGGCCCGCCGGATGGAGTCGGAAGCAGGGGAGGCCAGCTGACCCGCATAGACAGGAAACGAGACATCGTAGACCCGGGTGGACCTGCCTTTAACATGATCGGCGAGAACAAATGGGCCATGTCCTCCAGCGACGGGAGCTGGGATACCGCCGGCACCGAGTATGAGACCGTCTTGATTGCCAATCGCTACGGCTGGAGTGTGCAGTCTGTCCATGCCCAGGGGGACTTAGCCGCCAAGATGATGTTGGACGCCATTGAGGAGGCCAACCAAGATCGTCCCACGAAGGGTCGCAATTTCGGGTTCGATCATGGAGTGATGCGGAGCGAGGAAGACATCAAGCGGGCGATCGACCTGGGTGTCACCATGAGCTTCGCGGCCAAATACCTGTTTGCCGGCAGCCCCGATGACCTGATCTGGCAATTTGGAGAGGACGTGCATCGCTTCACTCCTGTCAAGACCGCCATTGATCTTGGCTTGAAGCCGGTTCTGGAGTCCGACACCGGAGGCTATCGTTCGGCTTCGCTGTGGAATATTGAAGGCCTGGTCACGCGGACCGATGAGAACGGCCGAATGTGGGGTTCCAGGGAGGCAATTAGTCGAGAAAATGCTCTGAGAATGCGCACCGCATGGGCTGCTTACTACTCGTCGGACCAGGACGTACTGGGTACGATCGAAGAGGGAAAATTTGGAGATCTGGTGGTCCTGGGTGGCGACTACCTGACGGTTCCAGCCGATGAGCTCGCGGAAATCCCCATCGACTTCACTATCGTGGGGGGCAAAATCGTCTACGATCGCGCCAGGGATGGACTCATCGAAATGGGAACTTCTTTCTCTTTCGCCAACTAATGATGGGCGGATGGCCCTCTTGAAAATGGGGTAGGGCGCTTCTGACCCAGTTCTTGCCCTCTGATCGGGACTACGGGCGGCAGGTGAGCCGCCCGTGGATCTGGTTTGTCCTGTTGAAAATCACCCATACTGGTGAGGCGAGGTAAAGCCTCTTGAAGAGGGCGATCTAAAGTAGTGGGCCGGATCCTTGGGGCCCTCTGCCCAAAACCAGGGAGAGAACCTAAGGATCCGGCCACTCCATTCCCAACTCCAGTTCGAGTGGGTCTTAAAAGAT
>JAUXKG010000169.1 GCA_030624355.1 Acidobacteriota bacterium | reverse complement strand
GAGAGCCCACTATGGCGATGGAGTCCCGCCCCACAAACTGAAGTTGCCCCTGGCCGTAAAGGATGAGGGGCGGCTGGTGGATTTCCTTTAGACGCTCAGGATATCCGGGATCGTAAAAGGAGAGCAAGGAGATCCCCCGTTCCCGAGTTTCCCGGATGACCCGTTCGGCGGAACGGAGAGCACCACCGCCGACAATAGATTTTCTGATCTCACTGGACAACCGACAGGCCTTCAACTCAGCAGACGGAAGTCTGAGAATCTCACCAGGCGCACCCCACCTTTTCAACAGTTGATGCAACCGCACGATTCCCAGTCCCGGAACCAGAGAAAGGGCCAAACAGCTTAGAGTTTGCTCCTTCACATCGTTTCTACTACGGCGAGCCCGTGAAATCTGCGAAGTCGGCTAGGTTTTCGTGACGAAGGGCCGCAGGCGCCACGGATTCACCCGGATGAGTTGTGGTATCTCCTGTCAGTTGTCAGTTGTCAGCTGTCAGTTGTCGGCTAAAGATCTTCCCCCGTCGACTGGAAACTTGTAACCTGTGGAGGTGGTCAGGCTGAAGACAGGCTTAGAGGTTTTTCTCGAAGAACAAACTGAGCAGGTTCAGGGGAAAAGGGTGGGCATCATCCTGCACCCCAGCTCCATCAATTCCCGGTTCGAACAGGCGCTCCATCTGCTGGCCTCCCATCCCGACATCGAACTGACGGCGGTGTTTGGGCCCCAGCATGGAGTTCGTGGGGAAACCCAGGACAATATGGTGGAGTGGCGCGACTATCAGGATACGGTCACTCATCTGCCTGCATACAGCCTCTACGGGGAGACCCGAAGTCCCACTGACGAAATGCTGTCGCAGATCGACGTCCTCTTATTCGACATTCAAGACGTCGGTTCCCGCTACTACACCTATATCTGGACCATGGCCTTGGCCATGAAAGCCTGTCAGGCACAGGGCAAGTCATTCATCGTTCTGGACCGTCCCAACCCCATTAACGGAATCGATGTGGAAGGGAACGTCCTTCACCCCGACTTCAGCTCCTTTGTGGGGATCTACCCTGTTGCAGCTCGTCACGGTATGACCACAGGGGAACTGGCCCTTTATTTCAATCGACACTTCCAGATCGACTGCCAGCTCGAGGTCGTCACCATGCAGGGATGGGAACGACAAATGTTTTTTGAAGACACCGGACTGCCCTGGACACTTCCCTCACCCAACATGCCGACAGTCGAGACCGCCATGGTCTACCCGGGAATGTGCCTGCTGGAAGGAACCAACATCTCGGAAGGAAGAGGGACAACCCGTCCCTTCGAGTTGAGTGGAGCACCCTGGGTTGAGCCCCACACGATGGCCAGACGGTTGAGGGGAATGGATCTTCCCGGCGTAGCTTTCCGCCCGGTTTACTTCACGCCGACCTTTCACAAATGGAACCAGCAGATGGTGGGCGGAGTGCAGATCCATGTCCTCGATCGGCAGATTTTTCGCCCTTTCTTGACCGGCCTGGTCCTCATTCAGCTCTATCGCGAACTGGGCAAAGACCAGTTCCAGTGGAAGGCCCCACCCTATGAATATGAAGATCAAAAACTCCCTTTTGACATCCTCTGCGGAACCGATCAGATCCGAAAGCAGCTCGAGTCCGGGACGGATCCGCGGGAGATGGAGGAAGCCTGGTCTTCCGAGCTGAAGGAGTTCAATCAAGTCCGTGGGAACTATTTGCTATATTGAAGAAGAGAACAACTAACAACTGACAACTGACAACTGACAACTGACAACTGACAACTGACAACTGACAACTGACAGCTAACAGGTTCAGCCATTTTGATATGACAGAAACCGAAGAGACCACGGTGGAGGTTCACATGGGCGACATCACGGAAATGGAAGTGGACGCAATTGTCAACGCCGCCAACGACCACCTCTGGATGGGAGCGGGAGTGGCCGGAGCAATCCTCCGCAAGGGAGGAGCCCAGATCCAGACAGAAGCCGTGGCTCAGGGACCGATTCAGATTGGAGATGCCGTGGTCACCACCGGCGGCGACCTCAAGGCCAGACACGTCATTCACGCTGCCGTCATGGGCCAGGATCTGACCACAGACGCAGACAAGATCGCTCGAGCCACCCGCAGCACCTTGATGCGCGCCCGGGAAATCGACGCCCGAACGCTGGCGCTGCCCGCCTTCGGCACCGGGGTGGGCGGATTTCCCATGGAGCAGAGTGCAAGAGCGATGGCAACGGCTATCCGGGAGTACCTGGACGAACACCCGGATGTTTTTGACAAAGTCCTTCTGGCTGTTCTCGATCAGAGCGCGGCACAGACCTTTCAGCGATTGATTCATGGCTCTGGAAACTGAGATCAAAGTCCGCGTTTCCTCCGCAGATCTGGAGTCCATTCGTTCACGTCTGACTGACCTGGGCGCCCGTCAGCGCTCCCCACGACAGCAGGAATCCAACCTTCTGTTTGACTTCCCGGACGGCAAACTCCGGAGTTCCGACTGCGCTCTGCGCCTTCGCATCTACGGAGAGCAGGTCATTCTGACGTTCAAAGGAAAGACCCAGAGCGATCCTCTCTTCAAGCGGCGAGAGGAACTGGAGTGCCTTGTGGGTGACGCCCAACAGATTCAGAAGATTCTTCAGGGTCTGGGCATGGACGTCTGCTTTGAATATTCCAAGCTTCGGGAGATCTACCGCTGCCCGGTCGATGGAAAGCAGGTGGACGTTTGTCTGGATGAGACGCCGGTCGGCACCTTTGTCGAGTTAGAGGGCTCCTCGGAAGACATCCGGACACTGGCCGACCAGTTGGGTTGGACGCCAGACCAGTTTATCCAGGAGACTTATATGGCTCTGCTGGCAGATTCCAGCCGGCAAGCCTGAGGAGAGAGAAAAACACCTGGTTTCGATGAGCTCGGCATCAATTCAGATTGCCCTGTCAGCCATTGAGCAGAAGCAGGTTGGGAGTTCTGAGCAATGAAAGGCATGATTCTGGCTGCCGGCCTCGGTTCGAGACTCCACCCCTTGACTCTGTTTCGCCCCAAGCCGGCCATCCCTTTTCTGAATCGTCCCCTGATCCAATACTCGCTGGATCTCCTGCATCAGGCCGGAATTCAGGATGTCATCATCAATACTCATCATCTGCCCGATGAGGTTCGCGACGCGGCCCAGTTCAGCCGGCCGGCCACTGGCGCTCAGGAGCCCGTCCTGCAGACCGTCTTTTCCCACGAACCGGAAATTCAGGGAACGGCTGGAGCCATCGCCAGAGCCCGAGATTTCCTGAGCGGTGACACCTTTGTCGTTTGTAACGGAAAGATCTACTTTGAAGAACGACTGACAGACGCCATCCGCTTTCACCAGGAACAAGGTGCTCTCGTGACACTTGTTCTGGTTCCCCACTCGGAAATGGAGGGTTTCAATCCCGTCTTCATGGATGAGAAGAACCGGATCGCCGCCTTACGGTCTCCGCAAGAAGAGGGCCTTCTCCAACCCTACACCTTCACCGGTGTTCAGATTCTGGACTCCAAGATATGGGATTTCCTACCCGAGCGCCCTTCCGATACCATCAACGATGTTTATCCCGGATTGATCGAAAAAGGTCACCTGATTGCGGGATTTGTCAGCCAATCCTACTGGTGTGAGTGCAGCACTCCGCAGCGCTATCTTTCCAAATCACTTGAGGTCTTGAAAAGTCGAGGACTCGAGAATCTCACCGACAGTCCGATTGGAGCCTCCTGCCAGGGAGTCGTGGCCGGCCACTCCGTTCAGGTCGAGGGGGACTGCCGCCTGGAGCATTCCATTCTCTGGAACCGGATTGGTGTGGGTCGAAACTGCTTCCTTCGCGGTGTTATAGTAGCCGACGGCGTCGATCTGGCACCGGCAACCCGTCTGAGCAATGCGATTGTGACACCACTCCCGGAGAGGGCCGACAAACAAGCCACCGCCGGAGCGCGACTTCACGACGATTGCCTGATTTGGCCATTATGAAGAACGCCCGACCACTGCCTTCCTCCAAGCAGCGCTTGACGGGCTTCATGAGTCGAGAGTTTCCTGAAGCGGAGGAGGAGTTTCCACTCACCCGTCTGGCGGGAGACGCCTCAACCCGAGAGTACTTTCGATACCTTGCCGGACCCGGGGAGTCGTTCATCCTGACCGTATATCCTGAGACCTTTGACCCGCTTCACTTCGACTACAGACAGGTCCATGACCTGCTCAGAGGAATCGGCTTACCAGTTCCCGAGCTGATCAGCCTGGACGGTAAATTGGGCATCGTGCTTCAACAGGACCTGGGTGACGAATCGCTGCAAAAACACCTGGCCGGAGCCACCGAAAGCGAGCGAAGAGCACTGCTGTTCAAGAGCATCGACTACATTGTCATCATCCAGCAACAGGGGACCAACGCCCTGACTCCGGGGCACCAGGCATCCTCTCTGGCCTTTGACGAGGACAAACTGAACTGGGAACTGGACTTTTTCCATCGCCACTATTTGGGGGACTATCGAAACTTGAAGATTGATGAAGAAGTTTCTCTGCGGGAAGAGTTTACCCGCCTGAGCTCCGAGCTGGCTTCCTCCGCCCGATTCCTTTGCCACCGCGACTACCAGGTCCGCAACCTGATGCTCAAGGAGGGGCAGATCTACATCATCGACTTCCAGGACGCCCGCCTCGGTCCCGTCTCATACGATCTGGCCTCGCTGCTGAAGGATTCCATCCAACTGGAAGAGGATGAAATCAGCGAATGCTGCGATTACTATCTGGATCAGGCTTCGCGGCAGTCTGGGCACAGTGTTCCCAAGGACTTTAATCGCCAGTTTCATTTAATGTGCATCCAGCGCCTGCTGAAGGCATTGGGAACGTACGGTAACCAGATCTCTGTGCGCGGTAAGTCGGTCTACCGCCAATATGTTCAGGGATCACTGCAAAGAGCTCTCCTCTCCTTGCAAGCCATACCGGAATTTCCGTATATTCAATCGATCGTGGAACAGGAGCTGGATTCGTAAGCTCGTTTCTGCAATGACATCGCAGAATCGAAAAAGGATGTAGCGGAACGCCAATGGCTGCGGCAAGCAAATCATCAGGAAGGAAATCCCATGTCTCACGCCTACATTGAAGACATCGGCCAACATGTTGACCAGGAGGTCACCATCAAAGGCTGGCTCTACAACAAGACTGACAAGGGGAAGTTGCATTTTCTAATGATTCGCGACGGCACCGGAGTCATCCAGGCCGTGGTCTTCCAGAACAACGTCTCATCTCATGTCTTCGAGGACACGGGTAAGCTGACACAGGAATCCTCTCTCATGGTCACCGGCACAATCAAGAAGGATGATCGGGCCCCTGGAGGCTATGAGATGGATGTCAACCACCTAGAAATCGTACAGATCGCCCAGCCTTATCCGATTACACCCAAAGAGCACGGAACGGCATTTCTTATGGAGCAGCGCCATCTGTGGCTTCGCTCCTCACGCCAGCACGCCGTTTTGCGGGTACGCAGTGAAATCATCTGCGCCTGCAGGGAGTTTTTCGACCAGCGAGGCTTCATCCTGGTCGACACACCGATCCTCACTCCAGCAGCTTGTGAGGGGACCACCACCCTTTTTGGCATCGATTATTTTGACCAACAGGCCTATCTGGCTCAGAGCGGCCAACTGTACAGCTAAGCCAGCTGTATGTCTCAGGGAAAGGTCTACTGCTTCGGTCCCACCTTTCGGGCGGAAAAATCAAAGACCCGGCGCCATCTGATGGAATTTTGGATGGTGGAGCCGGAGGTGGCCTTCGCCGAGCTTGACGACATCATGAAGCTGGGCGAAGACTATGTCTCTTACATCGTCCAGCGGGTGCTGGAGAAAAAGCAGGAAGAGCTGAAAATTCTGGAACGCGACACCAGCCTGCTCGAGAAGGTGACTGCTCCCTTTCCCCGCATCAGCTACCATGAGGCCTTTGACATCCTGGAGAAGAAAGGAACCGAAACCCCTCGAGGAGCCGATCTGGGTGGCACGGATGAAACCGTCATCTCCTCCCATTTTGACCGGCCGGTAATGGTTCACCGTTACCCCAAAGCGGTCAAGGCCTTCTACATGGAACCCGACCCGGAGGATCCCGAACTGGTCCTGTGTGTGGATGTGCTGGCACCGGAAGGTTACGG
>JAUXKG010000112.1 GCA_030624355.1 Acidobacteriota bacterium | reverse complement strand
TAGCAGCGAGTTGCCGAGCCCCAGTCATTGAAGGTGGCAGGTTTCCAACCTGGGAGATACATCGTCTCAATTCCGCGGATTTTGAAACCAGTTTATTTCTTATGCAATCCCCGGTCTATTCTGACGGAAAGGACAACCGGAATTTCCTTCCTTGAGAATCAGATTCCCGCCTGGACAGGATAGCCGACTGGATCAAGAAGCGGTTTACACTGTGATCTAGGCTAACGCCCTTTCCCGGGACCGGATTTGATTGCCTCCTGAACATAGTGAAGTGCAGCTGCTTCGCTCAATAGATTCTGTTTAGAAAGTTCCGCTGTCACCCGGGAAACACAACTCACATAGGCATCATGGGTGAGCGTTTCTCCAGGCCCCAAGACACCATACCGTTTGCCCTCTCTTCCCCGCCTTTGCCAGGCCTGGCTAAGGCTCTCCCTGGTATCTCGCACCAGATTGCCATTCATATCCAGGGGCCGACCCCGGCTGTCCAGCGGTTCGAGCCAACTTTCCTCAAAGCCGGGAGGAAGCTCCATGGTGTCGGCATTGATGGCCGGGCGTGGCTCGCTCAGATAGGCCGCAAAGCCGGTCCTCCCAGGGGCTGTAACACCCTTAGGGAATTCATAGTAGACCCCGCTGGGACAAGCAATCTCCGGCAACTCAATAGCCGCATTTTCAACATATCCATCTCCGTCGACATCACCCAGGTAAACCGCATCGGATCGGGTCGGAACCGGCTCGACCCCACGCTCCACCCAGTCGTCTAGAACGTCAATCAGTGCATCCATAACTCCGGTCAGGTCCAAATTTTCTGGCCACAGGTCGTTCGGGAAAACGGCACCGGCATCAGCATGACTGACCCCAACAATCTCATAGGTCCGGCTCTTGGCGCCCAAACCCTTCTCCACCAGCAGGCGCGCATTTTCTCGCTTAATATGCTGATAACTCCCGCCCCAGGTCCGAGCCACCCAGCGCCCACCAGTGTAGGCTTGATGTAAAATGTCAATCTGCGGAACAAACTCCGCTTTGCGGGCCTCATCGAATACCAGATGATCCTGGTCGTCCACCTCGAGAGCACCCTTTTCGGTTTGACTCGGAGAAAAGTACATGGTGGGCCAGTACCAACCGCCGGCGGAATCATCCAGCAACAGGCCGTCAAAGATCTTCCGTCCCTGGTTATCCTTGTTGGCACCTGGAACGTAGTTGACGAGACGTCCCGGTGCGGCACCGCCTGAGCGACCATACCAATAAGTCCTCACCGGTCTGCTGCCCAGGCGGGCTTCAATCAAGTTCTTAGCCAGTATGGTCCAGTCTTGCAGCAACCCTACGTGGTACTCATGACCTCGACCATCGAGAACCGTACCATCATCAAGAGTCACCTCCCGGTCACCACTTTGGCTGCCTGTATTAGCCGAGCGGCGGGTATGGACAACTGCATAGCCCTTGTCGATCATGAGGCCTTCATATTGGTTGTAATTCAGTAAGGGAGTGTATCCATCTGCTTTTCTGGGAAGCATTTCTCCAAGCTTGACATAGCGGCTGCCGCCGTGGAATACCATAAAGAGTTTGCCGTTCCAATCAGCAGGCGACTTGGGCAGGAGCACCGTCAAACCGCTATTGCCACTCTCCCCGGAGTAGGTGCTGATACCGTGAAAATAGGGTCCCAGATTCCCTCGCTGCGCTAAGACAAACTCCGGAAACTCGGAAAACTGAGAAAGCTGAACTCCCTCTTTCACCGTGTAGCCTTCGATCGCTCCCGCGATCCCGATCTCGACACGTTGGTAGGGGACGCCAGATGCGTTACGAATGGTGAATTCCTGGAATATGGTGCAGGTTCTGGGCCCAATAACCTCACCGTTGACCATTCTAGTGGGTCCGATCCAGGAACTACAGTCTCCTGATGAAGGCGGCTGGGCCTCCGCGCCCACAAGGCTGAGCATTGTTGAGAGAATCGTCAACCCAGCCAGCCGCAGCCAGCTGCAACACCTTCCGTTGTTCTCTGACATCTTCATTTCCTCCCTTTAAAAACGTAAAAATATAACAATGAGGCGATTCTAGCACGGATTATGCATAGGTTTTCGTAGTTTTGTAACGAGAACCAATGCATAAACCTGGCTCCAGGAGGAGCCGATGCAGGGACATCGGCGACGAGAAGGGACAGAGAGATCGCCCGCAAGACCCGTCAGCAAACATCATCGTCTGTATGAAGCGAGGCACCTAGTGGGAGTTCAGCCCATAACCAGCTTCCTCTCTAATCCCGGCCTCCAAAGTAGGCGTAGGTCCCATCTTCGATTTCCTGAAGCATTTTGGACATGTGGGCCCAGGGATTTTGAGAGAACTCTTCATAGCTGCCAGGAGAGGTAATCCCCGGAGTGTCGGGAGCCCATTCCTGCCGCATGATTAAGTCGGGATCTCCGTAGCGGCTGGCCAAAGCCCTGACTTCTGGATTATCCAGCACACTGACGCGCCCTTTCTCGATAAGCGGACGCATCTGCTCAGTACCCCGAATGCGATACTTGTAAGTCACCAGATTATTGTGGAAGTGAAATCCGTGCTGGGGTGGAACATTTTGCTCTTGGGTAAACTTTTTCCATGTCCCCTCCATTCCCGGTTTGTCATGAAACACATCCACACCCAAAGCCCAGTGGATCACTCCAGCGACATTTCGTTCAGAGGTGTTTCGACCACTCCTTAACCCGTCCGGTCTCAGATAGAACTTAGGATTGGTTCCCGTGCCCGCCTCGTAGAGAAACCAGTACCCTTTCTCTTCGTGATAGGGATACTGCACCTCACTCAGCTTGGGGTAATCCAGGAAGGTCCGGAGAATGTCTCCGTACCAACCTCCGCCCCTGGCCTCCGTGACTTTCCCGTGCTCTAAGGTCAATTCAATGCGCGGGAAGTAACCGGTGTGGTTGCGAGTGGAAGCAATGACTCCGTTTGCGTCTGGAACTTTCGGAGCCAGCCACATATCCTCCCTTTGCCTGGGATATTCCTTAATCGAGTAGGGATTCCTTCCCGTAGCCTGAAGCGGATACATGTAGAGATGTCCCTGCTGGTAGACACCTTCAGACCACATTTTGGCGGTTTCCTCGGTTAGCGACACTGTGAAGTCTGTCCCTTCAGGGTCCGTGACATGCAGATAGTCGACCCAGCCCAGTGGCTCAATCAGTCGTTCTTCAGCTAACCGCCACAGGTCACCCGGAAAGGTATTTACATCAGTCATCACCTCATTCCAGGTATCAAAAATAAAATTACCCAGAAATTTGTCGCCATGTTCGCCCAGTCTTAAGCGGGAGTTGGTGCGACCACCGTATCCAAAAAAAACGACATCGACTTCGTCGGCATGCTCAGCCACGTATTGGGCAGGAGTTCCGGACCAGAATTCAAAATTCGGATTTTTGTCCAGTTTCTCAAGCTGATCCTCATCCAGTGTCTCATACCTGGGACTGGGAGGCACCTCTGGAAAAAGCGCATTGTAAATCTCAGGGTTTTTCTCACGCAGCCACGCTTTGGGTTCCTCCGGATCAGGCCAATTTCTCCCCACCCAGCCGGCTGACTCCATGTACCCCTTTTCAGACGTATAAGGGTTTCCGACACGGATTTGAGTGCCCTCTGGTTGCGGCAGAATAATGCGAGGTTTCACATTTCGTTCCTGGAGCGCTTTCACCAGGGCTTCCAGTACCAGAGGATTGGGATGGAGTAATGCCTGAGATCCAGCAAACAGCGCAACCCTCTGTCCCGGTTTGATCAAGCCCAGAGGTGTTCTGCCACCCGTTTGCCTGACCGCAGCTCTGGCAAAGGGCATCACCTCCTCAATCGTCTCCGGAGATTTCACATAATTGGGAAATCGCGGCTGAGGAAAAGCGATCTCAGAAGGCCCGGAGGACTCGCTACTACAGCCGAAAAGGCCAACTGAGATAACCACGCATAGCAGCGTCGATAAGTTCTTGGTTCTCATTTTCCCCCCTTCAAAAAAAGACTTCACCGAAACGACATCAAAACAACCCGGTTGGGGCTCTTGGCAGCTACCGGGTTCTTAGAGCCAGTCCCTGCAAACTTCGAAACAGGCACAGTCACTCACCAACCGAGGGCTCAGACTACCTTCCTGGAGTTGGAGACGATAATGATGGGCTGAGCCTAACACAGATTAGGGTGAAAGAGAAAAGAATCTATATTCGGAAGTTAATGGACGAAATTCACGAAAATGAGAGCCCCGAAGACCGAGGCACCAAGTGCAAATGCATTTGACAACAGTACCCCTCCTGGCTACGCTACCCCTTATCTTGTAAAGTTTCTCCTGAAAATGGGCTCATTGAGTGGTGCGCTTGATTTCCAATTCAGGAGAAACAAGGGGGGGCCTTATGAAAAACTTTCTCCACTTTTGGTTAGCCTTCTTTATTGTCCTGACAGGTGGAATGGCTTGTACTTCCCAGGAGTTACAGGAAGAGTCGGACTATCCCTCTCCTCGCTTCCCTGGCTTCATTAGCCCTCCGGAGACTATAGAGGATATCTTGCCCTTCGCGCGGTCAGCAGTCCGTCAAACCGGTGGAAGAACTCCGCTGGGATTGGTTCAAGCCGGCAAACGGGTGGCACTTTTTACAGGACAGCGCGCGCTGGTGGACCCCAATCCTTTGGTTCTAGAGGCCATCATCCAGGCCTTTTCGGAGCGGGGTGTGGAGGCGCTTGTCATCTTTCCCGAGCCGGAAGGGCAACAGATTAGCATCGGGAGCGGGTTCACCTCCGAGATGGGATTCCGGGAAGTTCTTTTCTGGCTGAATCGATTTGCCGATCCCGAAGAACCCCGGAACTGGCTAAAGGAAAGGGATTCCGAAGTGTATGACGCTCTCTTTCCAGAGGAAATACCAGAAAGGCTGTCACTTCCGCTTGATCCCCAACGTTTGCAATACCTTCAAGAAGATCCTCGCTTTGTGTTTTGGGGTGGGGATGTTAAAAGCTATCTGGATCAGCATGGTTCTGATCTTGACCACGTGTTCGCAGGACTAGGAGGGCGTACCGGTATGCGCCTCCGGTTAGGGCCTCACGGGGACAAGTTTTTGGGCAACTTCATCTTCGACAACTATTTAGAGGTGATGAACAAAGTCCCCGGCTATCCTGGCGATATCTGGCGACTCACCGAGGAACGAACTCTGGAGCCCTTGGCCTGGACGGACTTGGCCGAGGTCAAAGATCCAGAGGGAACCGACTTTTCCTTTGAAGTGAGTGAGCCAATGGCTCGAATGTGGATGGAAGGCTCCTATCAACAGGGACATCTGTTCATGTTTCCCCACCAGGCAAGTGGGCGTCGTGCCTATTCCATTGAGGAGTATCCAAGGCAACGCGAGGCTTGGAATTCTCCCGTTATCCCGGAAGTTGACGGAATCCTGGCCGGAACCAGAAATCATACGGGTTTCTACCCCAGACTCGAAGTCCATGTGGAGAAAGGGCGCGTCAAAGAGGTCAAAGGTGGAGGCATTTACGGCCGTTTTTTCCGGCACTTTTTAGAGTACCCAAAACTCCAGGACATTCAGTATCCCTATTACGACAAGTCCGGCTACTGGTTTCTCTACGAATCAGGAATGGGGACGAACCCTAAATTCTTTTCACGCCCTGACGAGTTGATGAGTGGTCGAAACACTTCTGAACGGAATGTTGCTGGAGTGATCCACTGGGCATTCGGGGTCGAGGTGTTTGGAGAACCCGCTGGCCAGGAGGGGACCTGGGAACGCTTTACCACAGAGCATAATGTTCCGGATGGGCACTGGATTCACATTCACAACTTGCTTCCCACTTACCGGACCCGAATCAGGGGGACCGAGACCTGGTTGACCTTGATCGAGAAGGGACGGTTGACGGCACTGGATCACGCGGAAATCCGCGCACTCGCTGCCCGCTACGGTGATCCGGAGGAGGTGCTCCGACAGGAGTGGGTTCCGGATATTCCTGGAATTACGTCTCCCGGAGATTATCAGGAGTATGCCCGCGATCCCTGGGCAACTCAAGCCAGGGTCTTGGAACAGATTGAGCAGGGGACCTATCCGTATCTGACACAGGAATAAGATCCGTTACCCAGGCCACGGCAGAAAAGACCTTTCAAGTCATAAAGTTTAAGGGTTCAAGTTGTAGGTTGGAAAGCAGGCAGGAGTAGCATGATGCACAAGTCAGTCTTTGTAGGTCGGGTGCTGGGATGGCGAACCTGTATTGCCTTTGGTTTGTTTACTTTCCTCTGCTTAGCAGTGATGTCAGCAACTTACGTGGCTTCCCGCTACGCCCTGAAGGAATACGTCGAGGATCAGCTTGATCGAATTAGCTGGGATTTAGCCTTTTATCAGCTAAAAGAGATCCCTCGGGAACAAGAAATTCGCAACAGTCTGATGGGCCTTCCACACGTGCTGGAAGCCCAGAGCCTGGTCTTTCTTCGTACCCGCATGCCTCCCGGAATGCGGGCCGAAGCCGGCGGGGAACCGGTGGTCATGCCCTGGTTCATTATCCTGGCCACCACCGATCCGGGGCTGCTCCCTCCCGAGTATAGGGTCGAAGGTGATCGCACAGTGTTGGCTTTATTTGGAGCCAAGCAGGCGATCCAGTTCAACCTGGATCGGCTTCAGGGAGCCCGCAGTTTCGCCTTTTTAGGGCGCCAGAATCAAGAAGAGGAACACCTCGATGACCACGATCATGCCGAAGCGCCAGACACTTATCGTGAGCTCATGAACTTTCCTATTTCTCAGATCGTACAACTGGATCGGGAAGAGTTAAACCGGTGGTTTCTCGAGCACACCGGGGCCATCGCCTTCGTTCCTTTTATGGGCGCTGCTCTCAATACCCGGTATGATCCCGCATTGATCTCTCGGCTCGACTCGCTTTTCCAAGCCCAGGTTCATGAGCACGAGGAATTGGACATTCACGCGGAGTCGGGTGATTACCTGCCGGAAGTCAGCCACGTGGCTCGAATTAACCGTGGCGAGCTGATATCGGGATGGGACCTGGACGGTTCTCACGAGAGAATCGCAGCCTTAGTGAGCCAGGCATCGGAGCTCATGCCCGATACCGCTCAGATCTATGTTCGCAGTGATACCCTCATATTGCTGGACCGGATGAGGAAGACCGCCGATTTGATCGGTTGGGTGGCCTTACTCTTGGCCCTTCCCATCATCGGCATGGCCTGGGTGTTCGCTGCCAACTTGGTTCATTTCGTTTTCCTGAATGAACGCCGACCCATTGGACTAATGCGCCTACGGGGATTACCCGGTACCATGCTGGTTCGAATCTTCCTGGTGGCGATTTTGATGGGAGGACTGATCGGGGGTCTGTTGGGCTTGGCCTTGGGCACCGTTGTCCCCCTAGCTGTGTACGAAGGCCTTGGTTCGGTCTGGGAATTGATTCAGCTTCAAAGACCGCTAATGGCCTTGAGT
>JAUXKG010000455.1 GCA_030624355.1 Acidobacteriota bacterium | reverse complement strand
CCAACCCCGCTACGTCCCTCTCAACGTTTGGGGACCCACAGCTACTACACACCCCGGTCCCTACCTTGACAGAACATGGACAAGCTCGATAGGCTCATTTTAGATGGCGAACGGCGAGAAGGGACGATCCAGTATCACCCACCCGATTGGAGTGGTGTCAAGACGCACGGGCCTCAAGGCAGACGTGCTGCGAGCCTGGGAAAGACGCTACAAGGCGATCCAGCCCGGCAGGACTTCGACCAGGCGTCGCTATTACACGGACGAAGATGTTGAAAGGCTGCTCCTTTTTCGCCAGGCCACCCTGGCGGGCAGGCGAATTGGCCAAATCGCTGAACTGAGCACCCAGGAACTCCGGAATCTGGTTCAGTCCGACCGAGTGTCCGTTTCGCACATTCCCGAAAGCAGTCCGACGACCTCAAGGTTGACCGCTAAAGGGCATTTTTTTGCCTGTCTGAGAGCCATTGATGATCTGGACTCCCAGAAGCTGCGGGCTCAGCTCGAGCGTGCCGCCATGGACCTGAGTCACCCTCGTCTGATCGACACCCTCCTGATCCCACTGCTGCAGAAAATCGGCGAACTGTGGGAGAAAGGAGGTCTTCGTGTGGCTCACGAACACTTCTCATCTTCCGTGATTCGATCTTTTCTAACCAGTCTGGAAACTCTCTATACTCCGGATGCTGTAGCTCCCGTCATCTTGGTAGGTGCTCCGGTTCGACAGTTCCACGAAATGGGCGCTTTGATTGCCTGTGTAACGGCCGCCTCCGAGGGCTGGAGGGTGACTTATCTCGGGAACGACCTGCCGGCTGAGGAAATCGCCGCCGCTGCCATACAAAGAAGGGTTTCCGCCATTGCACTGAGCCTGGTCTATCCCAGTGATGATCCACATTTGGGAGAGGAACTGGGAAAGCTCCGTCGTCTGGTAGGAAGTGCCCCGGCCTTGCTGGTGGGAGGACGGGCTGCAGAATCCTACGACCGTCTCCTGCACTCTGTTTCTGCTCAACGATTGTTGGACATGTCGGAGTTTCGCGACCAGCTTCGAGCTCTCCGCACCAGACCTCCGCTCATTGCTTCTGCTGAAACTCGAATCTCTCTGACGTGAAGTACCTCAACTCTTTTCTTGAATATGATTGGCCAAATTAGGAAGAATTCTGATCTGAGTAGGGTCAGGCCAGCTGCAAGACCGCCCGGCCCAGGCAAAAACATCTATAGACTAAACAAAGGAGAAAATGTGGCAAAACTGACCAAGGGCGATCGGGCACCCGATTTCGAAACGTCGAACGACCAAAATGAGATGGTTCATCTCAGTGATTTTAAAGGACAACGGGTGGTTGTTTTTTTCTACCCCAGAGACGATACACCTGGGTGCACAACTCAGGCCTGTTCTTTTCGTGACCACTATCCGGAAATACAAGAAAAAAATGCCATAGTCGTGGGTGTGAGCCCGGATGGGGCCGACTCTCATCGAAACTTTCGGGCCAAATATGAGCTGCCCTTTCACCTTCTGGTCGACCCCGAACATACGTTAGCTGAGCGATTCGGTGCCTGGGGTGAAAAATCGATGTCCGGAAAGACGAAAATGGGAATGATTCGCAGCCACTTCGTGATAGATGAAGAGGGCGTAATTTTAGACGCCCAGTACAATGTCAAGGCTGATCTTAGCGCAGAAAAAGCACTGGAGAAGCTGGGCTGAAGGGCGGTCCGGCTGGACGGATGCCCAATTACTGTTTACAACAGAACCTTTCGCTGTATACTATCTGCCAGACTTTTTTGAGAAATCGTAAGAGGAGAGAATCAATGGATCAAATAAGAACACCTTTGCTGCTTGTCAGTGCCGTCTTCCTACTGGTTGCGAATGGGTGCGCCAACCGGCCTCCATCACTGAATTGTGTTACCCGCTCGGGCTCTCTAACGGTTAGGGAAGGAACCTCGGTCACGATCGTATCTAATGCCCAGGATCCGGACAAAAACGATACGCTGAGCTTTGACTGGTCAGCCTCAGCAGGCGGAAGGCTCACGGCTGATAACGGCACAGTCACCTTCGACTCAGCCGGACTGGATCCAGGCATCTACACTGTAGGCTTGACAGTGCGAGACAAGAAACAGAACGTCGCAGTTTGTGCCGTAGACGTGAACGTTGAAAAGAACAAGCAGACACCCATTATTTCCTGCGACCGGGCCGATACCAGTGTCGCACAGGGAGCATCTGCAAACCTGCGAGTCACCGCTTCGGATCCAAACGACGAGACTCTCAGCTACCAGTGGTCAGTGGATGGCAGCAGTGTTTCCAACGATCAGTCCTCTTTTGAGTTTGGCACTTCGGGTCGTCCCCTGGGCGCTCACTCGGTAACGGCAACCGTAACAGACGTGGACGGTATGTCGGCCAGCTGTGATTTCAATGTCACGATCAACCGCCCAACCAATAGCAATCCAACGGTGACCTTGAGCCTGGATAAACAGCAGGTCTATGCCGGCGAAACGGTTAACGCGACGGCCTCGGCCAGCGATCCACACAACGATCCTCTCACACTTTCCTGGAGCGTAGACAATCAGAGTCGTCCCGGGACTGCCTCACAGTTGGGCGTCAACACCAGTGGCATGTCAGGCGGCAGCCACAGTGTCACAGTGAACGTGCGGGATGATCGAGACGGTCGTGCCACCGACACCAAGTCCTTCTCCGTGACTGAAAAAATTGTCATTCAGATCAACCAACTGAGACCCGACAACATCGCCAAGGCCCAACTGGACGAGATT
>JAUXKG010000017.1 GCA_030624355.1 Acidobacteriota bacterium | reverse complement strand
GTCGATTCCACCCCTCATGTTCAGAGTATACCCGTCAAGCCATCGAGAGATTTGGTGTTATCAAGGGGGCTTTATTCGGCATCTATAGAGTGCTCCGTTGCCATCCTTGGAGTGCCGGGGGAGCAGACCCGGTCCCCTAAGCCAGACCCAAAAAAACATGGCCTTTCACGACCCATACGAAGCGGACATGCAGAAGCGGCTTCTGATCGCCATGGTCTTGTCGATGGTGGTGCTCTTTTGGCTAGTTCCCGCTCTCACCCCCCCTCCCCCACCTGAGGGGGAGTTGGGCCCTGGCGAAGAGATAACCCAGCCCCAAGGAGAGCTACCGTTGGCTCTGGAAGACCCGTCTGTTTTGGCACCATCGCTCACCCCTCAAGCGCCTCCCACTCAGGCCACTTCGCGAATAATTGAGGTAGAAAACGACAGCCTCCTGATGCGTTGGAGCAGTGCAGGGGCAACCCTGCGGAGCGCCCAACTCAAAGAGCATCGGGCCGGTGAGGAAGGGTTGGTGGAAATAATTCCACAGCGCTACCCCGATGGGTTGAGCCAACCGCTAAGCATTCGTGTCGGAGATCGTCAGTTGGACGAGCGGCTGGCACGGGCGGTTTACGAAGTGGAGGGGGCCTCCCAAATGAAGCTCCAGGCGCCCGCTAAGCTCAGATTTCATTACCGAGACGATCGGATTGAGATCAGTCGAACAATCAGCGTGCCAGCCAGCGGTTACCTGGTGGAGATGGAAACCGAGGTTCGCTTGGATGGACGAGTAATTCCCTTTCGGATCGTTCTGGGCCCTGGCGTGGGCGAGCCCCATTCGCCTTCCTCGGTAGATTTCGCCCAACCCAAGGTGGCCTACTACCAGGATGGCGCTGTCACCCGATACACCGCTGATGATTTGGAAGATAGTCCGGCCCATATTCAGGGCCCGGCTCGCTGGGTGGCGCTGGACAGTCAGTACTTTAGCTACTTGGTGTTGAGCCCCGAGGGAGTGCGCAGCATCCGGATCACCAAGACCGATGCGGTCCCCGAAGCAGCCGACGGAGAATCCGAGAGCCAGGCGCTGGTGGGGGCCGAAGTTGAGCTGGAGCCGGGCGCCCCACACGCGGTATTTATAGGCCCCAAGGATTACGATATATTGAGCCGGGCTGAGCCAACCTTGAACCAGTTGATCGATTACGGTTGGTTTGGATTTTTGGTGAAGCCGCTCTTGCTCACCCTGAGATTCGTCTATGGATACGTCCAGAATTATGGCTGGGCGATCATCATTTTAACTTTTTTCATCAACCTGGCTCTTTCCCCGGTTCGTTACAAACAGACCGCGTCGATGAAAAAAATGGCCCAACTGCAGCCGCAAATGAAGGGGATCCAGGCCAAATACAAGAACATGAAGCGAGACGATCCGCGGCGCCAGAAGATGAACGAAGAAGTGATGGCGATGTACAAAGCGCACGGCGTCAATCCGCTGGGCGGCTGCCTGCCGCTGCTGATTCAGATGCCCTTTCTGTTTGCCTTTTACCAAATGCTTTTTTCATCGATTGAGCTGCGCGGAGCCCCCTTCATCTTCTGGATCCAGGACCTCTCTCAGCCTGACCCTTACTACATCACACCGATTGTGATGGGGGTGAGCATGGTGGCCCAGCAGCAGATGACGCCGGCTACCGGCGACCCGGCCCAGCGCCGCATAATGATGTTGATGCCGGTTGTGTTTACCTTCTTTTTCCTGAACTTTTCCAGCGGTCTTGTGGTTTATTTTCTGTTCAGCAACCTGTTTGGTATGATGTTCCAGTTTTTGATGAAGCGATGGGCTCCGGAGATCGCCGCCCCTGTCCCGGAGAAGAAGGCAGAGAAGAAGGCAGAGAAGAAGAAATGAGCACCGACAGCGAACTACTCAAGTTGGGCCCTGACGAGTTGACGCAGGAGGTAAGCCGTTTCCTGGAGAAGCTTTTGAGCCAGGCCGGCCTCGACCTGACGTTTCACTGTGCCGCCCAGGAGAATACGATCAACATCCAAATTGATGGAGAAGACGTTGGTCTCGTGCTCAGCAAAAACGCCCGCGCTCTTTATGCGATCAACCATTTATTGAACCAGGCCTTCTACCGAAGATCCTCGGACGGCCGCGCCTTTGTGGTGGATTGCAGAGAGTACCGAAAGGGCCGAGAGCTGGAATTGGAGCTCATAGCTCAAAAGGCGGCAGAGAGCGTAAAACAGTCCGGCAAGCCCTTCTCCCTCCAACCCCTGCCCGCCAGTGAGCGCCGCGTTATCCACCTGGCATTGGCGGAAGAGCCAAGCATCAGGACTGAAAGTGAAGGAACGGGCTTGCATCGCCGCGTCGTGATTCTTCCGGCCGAGTAGTGAAGAACGGCCGGCTTGGCCACTCCCGTTTTGTGAGCTGTGATTTCTGATCAGAGCGAAACGATCGTTGCTGTTGCAACTCCCGCCGGCAAAGGCGCCATTGCGGTTGTTCGACTCAGCGGCCCGGCGGCCCGCTCCTTGACTGAAGGCCAATTTCGGCGACAGACTCAGGGCCAGCTCCATCCTGCCAGCCCGACTCTTGGAGCTTTTTGGGGCAGCCGGCAGAATCACCTGGATCAGGTTTTGATCACGTTCTTCCAGCAACCCGCCTCTTTTACGGGAGAGGATCTTGTGGAAATTTCCTGCCATGGGAGCCCGGTGGTAGTCCGTCAGATCGTAGAGACGATGTTGGAGGCGGGTGCGCGCCTGGCCACGCCTGGCGAGTTTACCCAACGCGCCTTTCTGAACGGCAAGCTGGATTTGGCGCAGGCCGAAGGGCTGAGGGACCTGATCGAGAGTCAAACCGCTTTTCAGGCTAAGCTGGCAACCGAGCAGCTACAGGGCGCCCTCTCGCTTCGGTTGGCGCCCATGAAGGAAGAAATCATAAGAGTGGTATGTCACATTGAAACAGCGTTGGAGTTTGTGGAAGACGAGGTGGAGCCCCAAACCCGGCAAGAACTGGCGGCTGCTTTGCAGAAGGTCGATCGAGAGCTTCAAGAGCTAGAGCAAAGCTTTGCCTTGGGAAGAATTGTTTTGGAGGGCGCAACAGTCGCCATTGTCGGCAAGCCTAACGTCGGTAAATCGTGTGTTTTCAATGGTTTACTAAATCAAGACAGGGCAATTGTCACCGACATTCCGGGAACCACGCGGGATGTGCTGGCGGAGACGATTGACCTGCACGGAATCCCTACCCGATTGGTGGATACGGCCGGCATTCGAGAGTCAGAGGACCGGGTGGAGCGGCTGGGAGTCGAGAAATCACTGCAGTCTGTAGGGAAATCCGATGCCTCGATGTTCGTGCTGGATGGCAGCGTTCCATTCGAGCAGGAAGACTGGCGTATTTTGGAGTTGGTGCGTGAGCAACCCTGCCTTTTGGTGGTGAATAAAGAGGACTTGCCGCGACGGTTGGAGGTGCCGCCGCAGGTGGAGGCTGTCTGCCAGTCGACGGTGACCATGTCTGCACTGAAGAGAACTCACCTTCAGGAGTTGAGGGCAGCCCTGTTGGGCGTGCTGCTGCCGGCGCGAAGTGGCGAGCAGGAGTCCGCTCCACTCACCGACATTCGTCACAAACAATGCATTCAGGCTTCGAGGCAGCACCTGCGGGCGGGCATACAGGCCTACCAGTCCGGCCTGAGCGAAGAGTTTCCCTTGTACGACTTTCGCAAGGCCTTGGCGGCCCTGGGTCAGATCACCGGAGAGACAACCGTCGAAGATCTCCTGGATCAGATCTTTTCAACCTTTTGCATCGGCAAATAGGTTAACCGGGATCAGGACAGGAGGCCTTCATAGAGACGGTCCAGCTCTTCTGCTGAATGGAAGTGCAGGACGACTTGCCCCTTGGCCCCTCGCTGGCGGATTTCAACCCGGGTTTTCCAACGCTCTTCCAGGCTGCGTTCGGCGGCCCGCAGGTTGGCATCTTTGGTTGCCGGCTGAGTCTTGGGAGGAGCCTGAAGCCGCTTGACGCGCCATTCGACCTCCCGCACCGAAAGCCCCTGTTGGATGATTTGCTGAGCCAAGGCAGTCTGCTGGTCTGTCCCCAAGGGTATCAGGGCCCGAGCGTGCCCCATGGAGAGCTGCTGGTTGATGACGGCCTCTTGAATGGACCGGGGCAGGCGCAGCAGTCGCAGCGTGTTGGTCACAGCGGTGCGACTGCGGCCCACTCGCCTAGAGATTTCCTGCTGAGTCAGCTGGAACTGCTCCATCAGGAGTTGGTAGGCGTGAGCCTCTTCGATGGGGCTCAGGTCATCCCGCTGGATATTTTCCACCAGCGCCAGCGCCAGCAGTTTCTCATCCGAGACATCCTGAATCAGCGCGGGGATGCGCTCCAGTCCGGCTTTTTGAGCAGCCCGCCAGCGCCGCTCGCCCGCCACAATCTCGTACCCAGCTCCATTCTGGCGCACCACGATCGGTTGCAGCACCCCGTTTTCGGCGATCGATGCGGCCAACTCCTCCAGCTTCTGCGGTTCGAAGCGCAGGCGTGGCTGAAGGCTGTTGGGTCGGATCTGCTCCAACTCTAAGTCGATCAGGGAGGTAATGGGTGCCATCGGGGGCGGCAAAAGGGCATCCAGGCCTCTTCCAAGTGCTTGTCTTTTCATGGGCTAAGTCCTTTTTTTTCGATTTTAGGCACTTCTGCCAGCGGGCCGGGAAAATGACGCTCCAAGATCTCACGCGCCAACTGCAAGTAGCTATTGGAGCCGCGGGAACGGGCGTCGTACAGCAAGACTGGCTTACCGAAGCTGGGCGCCTCGGCCAAGCACACATTTCGGGGAATAATTGTCTGGAAGACCTGGTGTCCCAAGTGTTCCTGCACGCTTTCTCGGATCTGGCCGGACAGATTCAGGCGCTCGTCATACATGGTGAGCAGCACGCCTTCGATGCACAGTCTGGGGTTGATGATTTGCCGGGCTCGACTGATGGTGTTCATCAGCTCCGATAGCCCTTCTAGGGCAAAGTACTCACACTGGATTGGGATGAGAAGAGAGTCGGCCGCCGCCAGCGCGTTTACTGTCAGAATGCCCAGGGAGGGAGGGCAGTCAATGAGAATAAAATCGTAGTGGCTGTGCAGCGACTCAAGCGCCCGCTTCAGGCGAAACTCGCGCCTGGAGGCCGTAGTCAGTTCAACGGTGGCCCCGATGAGCTCTCGGTTGGAGGGGAGAAGCTGCAGCAAGTCCACCTCGGTAGGGCAGATGGCAGAAGCCGGGTCTGCGTCTCGAAGCAATACGTCATAGATGGAAGTTGACAGCCCGTCTTTGTCCAGGCCCAGCCCCGAGGTGGCGTTTCCCTGGGGGTCCAGATCGACCAGCAAAACACGCAAATCGGCGCTGGCCAGTGAGGCCCCAAGATTGATGGCGGTGGTAGTTTTTCCCACTCCACCCTTCTGATTTGTAATGGCAAGAATGCGCACCATAAAGCGAGAACAACATAACACGCCCGGGCGACGTTTCACGTGAAACGACAGCCGCCCAACATCCCTGCGGCCGCTGTTTTCAGGCCTGGTTTGGCCTATCAGCATTGCAGTAAGCGGACATGGCGATGGTCAGATTGGGGCACCTTTGCCTGTCGCAGCGCCTGCAGCCCACGGGCCCATGGATCGAGTTGTCGACCATGAAAATACAGCAATTTCAGGTGGCAGCCGGAGAAGACTTGCAGAAGCTGGCTGGAGGGCTTCAAGGCCCTAAGGAGGGCCACTTCAACGGATTGCCATTCAGTGTAATTCTCTGCCTGACCCTGAAAAACGCGCACTTCAAGATCAAGCTGCCGGCTCAGCTCTTGAAGAAAAACCGCCTTCTTGTGGTTTTTTTCGACGAGCGTCACGTCCAGCGAAGGGAGATAGAGCTTCATGGCCAGTCCGGGAAATCCGGCTCCACTGCCCACGTCAGCCAATCGCTCTGCCCCGCTCAGAAAATGGTGCCCTGCCCAAAACGCCTCAAAGAAATGAAGGACCAGTTGTTCGTTGGCCAAAGTAATCGAGGTCAGGTTGATGCGTTGATTCCAGCGCTTCAGAAATTGCAGATAGAGTTGCAGTTGCTCTTTTTGATGGGCGCTCAAGGAGAGGCCGTACGTTTTCTCGAGCTCAGCCACCGTCCCCATTGCAAACTCCGGATCTTTGGCGAACCTCCAAATGAATGTTGAGGACTGATACGGCTGCCGGAGTGATGCCGGGAATGCGTGAGGCCTGGCCAAGGCTTCCCGGCTTTACTTTCTCTAGCCGCTCCACTGCTTCCCTGGAAAGCCCGGCCACTTGATCGTAGTTGATGTTGACCGGAATCGGACGAGCTTCCAACAATCCCAGCTTCTCGACGTCCCTCATCTGCTGGTTGATGTACCCCTCATACTTGATCTGTGTCTGGACCGCCAGGCCCTCTTCTCGGCTCAGGGGTAAGCCTTGCTCCTGGAGAATGCCGCTAAAGTCCTCGATCGCCACTTCAGGCCGCTTCAGAATTTGTTGCAAGGGGGCCCCCGCTTTCAGCTGGAGTTGCGCTTGCAGCCCTTGGGGGAAGGGCGAATCCTTTTTGAGATGACGGCCCTTCAAAAATTGCAGGGCGCTATCAATGCGCTGCCACTTGTTCTGAAACTGCCGGTAAATGGCGGGCGAGATCAGGCCCAGGCGAAAGGCGTGAGGCATCAGCCGCCGATCCGCATTGTCGATGCGAAGCAGTAAGCGGTATTCTGCCCGAGAAGTGAACATCCGATAGGGCTCATCCACGCCGCGGGTGACCAGGTCGTCAACCAAAATGCCGATGTAGGAGTCGGAACGACTCAGCACAAGGCTGGGCCTTCCCAGCACCTTGAGAGCGGCATTAATTCCCGCCATCAGGCCCTGAGCAGCAGCCTCTTCGTAGCCGGTGGTTCCGTTGATTTGCCCTGCATGGTAAAGCCCTTCAACCTGCTGAGTCTCCAGAGTGGGATGCAGTTGCGATGGTTGAACGAAATCATACTCTACGGCATAGCCAGGGCGGGCAATCACCGATTTCTCAAGCCCTTCGATCTGGCTCAGCATGGCCCGCTGCACATCCAAGGGCATGCTCGTGGACAAGCCGTTCACATAGATGGTTTCGGAACTCAGGGTTTCTGGCTCCAAGAACAACTGGTGTCTATCGCGGGCCGGAAACTTAACGACCTTGTCCTCGATGGACGGGCAGTACCGAGGGCCGATTCCCGTAATCTCGCCACCGTACAAGGGGCTGCGATCCAGGTTTTCAGTGATTATTCGATGCACCCCTTCGTTGGTATAAGCGATCCAGCAAGGCATCTGGGCCAGTCGCACCCGGCGGCTACGAAAAGAGAAAAAGGTAGGATCGTCATCCCCCCTTTGAAGGTCAAAGGGTGAGAAGTTAATGCTGTCGGCAAAGAGCCGGGGCGGTGTGCCTGTTTTCAATCGTCCCATTTGAAACCCAATTTCTCGGACCGATTGGGCCAAACGAGAAGAGGGCTTTTCTCCCGATCGACCAGCGGCAAATTTATTTTCTCCCACATGACATAAGCCATTCAGGAAAGTACCGGTGGTCAAAACAACGGAAAGGCATTCAATGCGCCTTGTGGGGGTCGTAATGCCCACCACTCGACCCTTCTGCCGTAAAATGGAGACAATTTCCTCTTCCTCCAGCCAGAGGTTGTCCTGCTGCTCTAGAAGCTCCTGCATCTCTTTTCGATAGAGCTCCTTGTCGCACTGAGCCCGCGGGGCTTGAACTGCAGGTCCACGGCGGCGATTCAAGAGGCGGAACTGAATGGCGGTGCGATCGGCGATTTCACCCATCACACCCCCCAGAGCGTCGACCTCTCTCACCAGGTGCCCCTTGGCGATGCCCCCTATTGATGGATTGCACGACATCTGAGCGATCATCCTTCGGTTGATAGTAAAAAGCGCTGTCTTGGCCCCAAGGCGGGCGGCTGCGACGGCCGCCTCGCAACCTGCATGTCCGCCCCCAATAACAACGGTGTCGTAGTGTCCTTGTTGCATAGGGGAGTCATTATAACGAATCTGAGTAGCCCGCATAGGATTTGCAGGGTGCCGTTTATGCAACTCTTCAGGAGCCCAACTTGACGGTCTGGCCGAGCCGGCTGACAGGGGAAGAGTGCAGTATAATAACACCATGCTTTTTCGGAAGAAGAGACGATTGACCCAGATGGTCGATTGCGCTGGTTGAGCGTCTAAGTTAGCACCGGAGGTGCTGCAAAGAGCCTTAGCCGACATCGAAGTTTATTCAGACCCGAACGTTCTGGTTGGTTATCAAACAGCCGATGACGCAGGAGTGTACCGCCTGGATGCCGAAAACGCGCTGGTGCAGACTGTCGATTTTTTTACACCGATTGTTGATGACCCGTACACGTACGGCGCGATCGCGGCTACCAACGCCCTGAGCGATGTTTACGCCATGGGAGGCGTTCCGCGCCTGGCGCTTTCCCTAGTGGGGTTTCCAAAGGATACTTTGGACGAGGCGGTCCTACATGAAATCCTGAGCGGCGGCAGCGAAAAGATGAAACAAGCCCGGGTGGCTGTTGTGGGCGGCCATTCGGTGCAAGACAAGGAACTCAAGTTCGGTTATTGCGTCACCGGTTTTGTGAATCCAGACAGGATGTATACCAACAGCGGAGCCCAGTCGGGGGACGTTCTGATTCTGACCAAACCGCTGGGAACGGGAATTGTCACCACCGGCATCAAGGCGGCCCGGACTCCTTCCAGCCTGGAACAAGAGGCGATTGAGTGGATGCTAAAATCAAGCGCCCCGGCAGTAGACCTGCTCCGAGGGCATCCTGTTCACGCGGTGACGGACATTACCGGCTATGGCCTGATTGGGCATGCCTTTGAGCTGGCTCGGGGCAGCGGTGTGACATTGGCGCTCCAGGCTGAAAAGGTGCCGGTGATGGCGGGCCTGGAAGAGTTGGTCGAGGGCGGACTGTTGCCACAAGGGATCGAATCCAATCGTCGATATGTAGGCGAGGCGATTTCCTGGAACGGCGTTTCAGAGGTTCGCCAGTGGATTTTGCTTGACCCGCAGACCTCGGGAGGATTGCTGATCAGCCTGCCCGAAGAAGACGCGAAACAGTTGAGCGAGGACCTGGAGGCCGAAGGGTTTTCCGGCCGGCTCATTGGGCGTGTCCGGCCCTTGGGACAGGTTCACATCGAGGTGGAGTGATGCACAGGCTTGCTTGCCTTCTCCCTCTTTTGGTCGCCTGCAGCTCCCCGTCTGCCCCTGCCGGCTTGGCCGAGATCGCCAACGGCCATTTGCAGGTGGTTGATCTGAGCTATCCCTTGAATGAATCCAATCCGTATTGGCCAGGCGAAAATTATTCTTCTTTCCGTTTCGAAACCATTGCGACGCTGGAGAGCGACGGCGTCTACTCCGGGGTGTTCTCCATGCCGGAGCACCTCGGGACTCACCTGGATGCCCCCAATCACTTTGAGGCCGATCAGCCGGCAGTGGACGAAATTTCACTCCAGGATCTGATCGCACCCATGGTCGTGGTGGATGTTCGTGATGCCTGTCAAGGCAACGCCGACTACCGGCTGCGCACCGCAGACTTGCAGTCCTGGGAGGCTCAGCATGGACGGATACCGGAGGGTGCGGTTGTGTTTGCGTTGACCGGATGGGGGCAGTACTGGGATGAGTACAACCGCTACAAAAACGAAGACGCCGAGGGTCAACTCCACTTTCCGGGGTTTTCGGACGAGGCAGCCGCCTTTTTGGTAACCGAGCGTTCCATTAAGGGAATCGGCATTGATAGCCTGAGCGTGGATTTCGGTCCTTCCCGGACCTTTTCCGTGCACCATATCGTCAATGGAGCTGGTGGTTATAACATAGAAAACGTCGCCAATCTGGAAGAGGTGCCTCCATCGGGGGCCTGGTTGATCGCCGCTCCTGTCAAGATCGAAAAGGGTTCGGGTGGTCCGGTCAGAGGCTGGGCCGTTTTTGAATCCCGCTGAAGGGGACTGGCTCTTATTCCGGACTGATCTTGAGAGACTTGAGAAACCGTTCGTCCCGGGTGGTGAGCTTGAGCGTCACGGTGGCTGACTGCTGAGGCACCGAAGAAGACCCTTCGCGACGGTTGAAGCCGATGGTGGCTTCAATGATCAGGAAGACGTCGAAGCCTACACCGCGGATGTCCTCAATGGCTGTGTCAATCGCCGGAGATTTGGTAAGGGCATGATTAATCGCAACTTCCAGCTTTTTCTGGTGCTGTTTGAGTTGATCGTCTTCCATTGAAATCGACCTTTTCACTCTGCTAGTATCTGAGAGTTACCCTTGAATTTATGATACCAAACTCCAATCTGAAGTAAAGCGAAATGCGGGACCTCTCTGAAGCTGCCGAAGTCGACCCGGAAACGCCAAGCCGCAAGGCCTTTTATCGCCCGGAAGACGTGGAGCGCCTTGACTATGACACCGATTTGGGCGACCCGGGCCAGCACCCGTATACTCGCGGAATTTATCCCGAAATGTACCGAATTCGCCTTTGGACGATGCGCCAATACGCCGGCTATGCCAGCGCTGAAGAATCCAATCAGCGCTATAGGTATCTCCTCTCTCAGGGAACCACCGGGTTGTCAGTCGCCTTCGATCTGCCCACTCAGATCGGCCTGGACTCCGATCACCTGTTGGCCGCCGGTGAGGTGGGAAGGGTCGGCGTGGCAATCGACAGCCTGGAGGACATGGAGCAACTCTTTCGAGGCATCCCGCTGACGAAGGTTTCGACCTCCATGACAATCAATGCTACCGCCTTCATTTTGTTAGCGCTCTATCTGGCGCTGGCCCGTCGTCGAGGTGAGCCATGGGCAGAGTTGAGGGGAACCATCCAAAACGATATTTTGAAGGAGTACATCGCCCGCGGGACCTTTATCTATCCTGCCCGTGCCTCGATGCGAATCATCACCGACACCCTTTCCTTTTGCCAGCAGCAGGTTCCTCGGTGGAACCCTATCTCAATCAGCGGTTATCACATTCGAGAAGCAGGCTGCACGGCGGCCCAAGAGATCGGCTTTACGTTTGCCAACGCGGAATCCTATGTAGAAGCGGCCTTGGAGACGGGCCTGGAAATTGATGACTTTGCGCCGCGCCTCTCCTTCTTTTTTAATGCCCACAATGACTTTTTTGAGGAGGTAGCCAAGTTCAGGGCTGCCCGTCGGATGTGGGCCCGCTTGATGCGGGATCGGTTCGGAGCGACTGATGAAAGGTCGTGCGCGCTTCGCTTTCATGCCCAGACTGCGGGCAGTACCCTGACCGCCCAGCAGCCCGACAACAACGCTGTGCGAGTGACGATTCAGGCCCTGGCCGCCGTCTTGGGTGGTGCCCAGTCTTTGCATACCAATGCCAAGGATGAAGCGCTGGCTCTGCCCACTGAAGAAGCAGCCCTCTTGGCGCTTCGTACCCAACAGATCATTGCCCATGAGAGCTCTGTTGCCCAGGTGGTCGACCCTTTGGGGGGCTGCTGGTACCTGGAGGCGCTGACTGGCAAATTAGAGGAACAGGCAGAAGCGTACTTGCAGAAGATTCGCTCCATGGGCGGCGTGCTGGCAGTCATCGAATCTGGGTACATTCAGAAAGAGATTCAAGAGGCAGCGTATGCTTACCAAAAACGCCTCGAGGGCGGACAGCAGGTAGTGGTGGGTGTCAACCGATTTCAAGAAGAAAACGACGGGTCGATCGAACTGCTTCGTGTTGGTCCGGAAGTGGAGAAGAAACAGAAAAGGCGTCTTGAATCACTTCGACAAAAACGGGATGCTTCAAAGAGCAGCGCTGCGTTGGACAAGGTCAGAATGGCGGCTCGCGGACAAGACAACTTGATGCCAGTCGTCATTGCCGCCGTGGAAGCGATGGCCACCGTCGGAGAAATTGCCGATGCCATGAGGGAAATATTCGGAGAACATCAAGAGAAAATTGTTGTTTGAACAGCTGGGCCGGTCGGCCCCTCCATCACAACAGGCCGCTTATGCCAGAAGCGAATGAATCCCCACGCGATTTGGTGCTGGAGGTCAGCCACCTGAGCACCGTGTTCGAGTCGGAGCGAGGGGGCATTCCCGCCGTTCGAGACGTCAGCTTCACGATCAAGCCAGGCCAGACACTGGGCCTGGTAGGAAAATCAGGCTGCGGAAAAACAGTTACGGGCCTTTCTGTTTTGCGGCTCATCAATCCCCCGGGAAGAATTACTGCGGAAAAGATTTTCTTCAGGAGTAACAATTTGGCCGCCCTCTCGGAATCAGAGATGCGCCGCGTGAGGGGTCGCGGGATTGCCATGATCTTCCAGGAGCCGAAATCTTCTCTGAATCCGCTCATGAAGATCGGTTCGCAGATGATTGAAGGCATGCGGGTGCACTTGGGACTCTCCCGGGCGGCCGCTTGGACTCGTGGGCTTGAATTGTTGGAGGAAGTAGGCTTTCCCGAACCCAGCCGACTCATGAATGCCTACCCGCACCAGCTTTCTGGCGGCATGCGTCAGCGAGTCCTAATTGCCGTAGCTCTCTCCTGCCGACCACAGCTTTTGATTGCGGACGAGCCCACGACTTCGCTGGATGTCACCCTGCAGGGGCGAGTCCTGGGTCTGTTGCACCGACTGAAGGAAGAACACCACCTTTCGATACTCATGATCTCTCACGACCTTGGCGTCATCGCCCAAGTAGCCGATCGAGTGGCGGTCATGCATGCCGGTCGCACTGTAGAAGAAGGTGCGGTGGATGAAATCCTTCTCCGCGCACAGCATCCTGCCACCCAGGAATTGCTAGTTGCCGCCAAAGACTTTTATTCAGATGATCCGAGAGCGCCAAGGGGATGATTCTGCAGGTAAAGAATTTGCACAAAGATTTCCCGCTGCCAGCCTCCGAGTGGGTCAAATGGACCGGCAATCAGGATAAGATTCGGGCGGTGAACGGAGTCTCTTTCGAGGTGCAACAGGGAGAGATCCTGGGGATCGTGGGGGAATCAGGATGCGGAAAAACAACTCTGGCCCGGTGTCTCTTGAGACTGATCGAGCCCTCTGCAGGAGAAGTCTATTTTCAGGCACAGGATTGGCTCTGCTTGCCCCCCCGTGAACTGCGCCGGCAAAGAAAAAGAATTCAGGCCATCTTTCAGGACCCGTATGAATCGCTGAATCCACGCATGACAGTGAACAGCATTATTCAAGAGCCGCTTGCCATCCACGGGTTGGGAAATCCGCAGGAGCGCCGCCTTTGGGCGGCCCGGCTTTTGCAGATGGTAGAACTGGAGGAGGTCACGGCAGTGCGCTATGCCCATGAACTCTCGGGAGGGCAGAGGCAGCGGGTAGCCATTGCAAGAGCTCTGGCCTGTCGGCCCGATCTGCTGGTAGCCGACGAGCCGCTCTCAGCGCTGGATATTCCTGTTCAGAGAAAAATCATCGGACTACTCAAAGCCCTGAAGCGCGAATTTCAGCTAACCATTCTCTTTATTTCCCATTCGCTGCCGGCCGTTCGATGTTTGTGTGATCGAGTGGCTGTGATGTACGCGGGCCGCATAGTGGAGTTGGCGCCGGTGGGGGAAATTTTTAGTCGGCCGCTGCATGCCTACACCAAAGAGCTCATCGATGCCATCCCTCGACCCGACCCGTCCAATCGGCAAAAAGTCGGGCAAAGCCGATGGACCCCCCTCGAGCGGCATCCGACTGCTGGTCAACTGAAAAGAGCAGGCCCGGGCCACTGGGTTCTCTCAGATGCCAGGTAGTGGTTTGCTGGCCCGGCAGACCTACACACCTGACACAATGACGATCGACCTGGACGAAGGGGAGTTTCATATCAGTAATCCCGATATTCTTTGGGAAGGGATGTCTCTCTATAAACTATACGGTGAAGCCTATACACCATGGGAATGGCACAAACCTATTTTCGATCGCGCCAGGGGATTAGGAATAATTCCGTTCAGCACTCCTTTCGATGATTCCGCT
>JAUXKG010000451.1 GCA_030624355.1 Acidobacteriota bacterium | reverse complement strand
TTATTGCCGGCTCGTCTCACCTGGAAAGACTGCTCCATGGACTGGGGAGAGACCAATTCATGATCTGCGGCGTGGCCACAGATGTCTGTGTGGCGACTACCGCAATTGACGCGATGATGCTCGATTTCAAGGTCTTCGTCATCGGAGACCTGACCGCCACTTTTGATGAAGAGCGTCAAAGGGTCATGCTTCAGCTGCTGGACACACACTTGGCCCGGGTAATGAGCTTCGGAGAGACAAAAGAAAGATTAAGCCAGTTGGCAGTAGCCAGCAAGGAGACCTAACGATGGCGAAGAATCTGCACAGCTTCCTCAAAGAGTACGAGGAACAGTACCCCGAAGATGTGATTCACATCGAGAAGGAAGTCGATACCGATCAGGAAATCACGGCGATTGTAGAACGTCTGGAAGCACTCAATAAGTATCCCGTGCTGATCTTTGAGAAGATGCTCAACGAAGGAGGAAAACAGTCGCAATATCCTCTGGTGACCAACCTGCTGGCCAGCCGAGTCAGGTACGCAAGAATATGCAATTCGACCTATGAGAGGCTGGGCAGAGATGTCCACAGACAGTTGATAGAAGAAAAAAGGGAGCCTCAGGTCATTTCCAGTGAAGAATCTCCGGTCAAAGAAGTCGTCAAGACCGGAGATCAGGTGGACCTGTTCGAACTTCCTCTGGCCATTCACAACACCATGGATGCGGGCCGTTACATCGCCGCCGGATTCTTCACCACCTATGACCCGGATTCGGGTATCGACAACTGCGCCATTCAACGGGGGTGGGTCAAGGAGAAAAACCAGATCAGGGCGCTGGTGGCACCCCGACCGGGGCACAATGGCTGGAACCTTCATAAGCATGAAATCAAGAATCAGGACATGAGAGCCGTCATGTGGATCGGCCATCACCCGCTGGCCTACACGGGCGGGCTGGCCAAGTTGCCTTATCCAGGCAGCCACTGGGAAGCGATGGGAGGAATGCTGGGAGAACCGCTGCGCCTGGTGGCCTCTGAGTCGTTAGGGGATGATTTTCTGGTACCAGCCGACGCCGAGGTCGTCATCGAAGGCTTCGTGGAAGCCAACAAACGTTACGCCGAGGGACCGTTTGGTGAATTTCCCGGTTATTACGGAGGGCAAATCATCAATCCACAGCTGACAGTGACGGCTGTGACTCATCGCAAGGACCTCATCTGGTATGACATCGTGGCCGGCCACACCGATCATCTGATGACCGGCGCCCCTCCTCTGGAAGGGATGCTGTGGGAAAAACTCCGGCCCATCTTTCCTTCCCTGGTGAATGTACATATGCCGTTGTCGGGCACCGGTCGTTTCCACGCCTATCTTCAGATGAAAAACCCGCCCCTGGGCGCGGCCAAGCAGGCGATCCTGCAGGCCTTGACTGTAAACCCCTTTTTGATCAAACACGCCTTTGCCTTCGACGACGACGTGGACATCTTCAGCCCTAGAGATGTGATGTGGGCGATTGCCACCAGAAGTCAGTGGGCTAGAGACGTCACCCTGCTGCCCGGCACCAAACAGACCGCATTAGACCCCTCGCGGCTGTGGGGACCGGGAGACGCAGGCGGCATCGATTGCACCAGGCCGTGGGGTGAACCCTACGAGCAACGAGTGGGCGTCGACCCGGAGATTCTGGAAAAAACACAGCTTGAGGACTACATCTCCTCAGAAGCCCTGGCCGGTGTCAGTTTTGAAACCTATTAGCCCGGATAATGCATAAACTAGGAGGTCATCGCAGTGACAGAGATTGGTAAAGTGAACTGGGTTGTTTGCCCGAAATGCCAGTACCGATTTTACTGTGGGCCACCCATATTTCATGTCAAAGGAATCCAGTCAGTCTGTCCCAAGTGCCGCCATGAGTTTGATCCACACGATGCTCTGGAACCCAGATTCACTGAAAGAACGGCTGCCGACAAGAAACTGTAGGTCGAAGCCGAACTTGCTTTTCTTGTCCCTGATACTGCTGGCATCCAGTTGGGGACTCGACGGCTGCGGATCGCAACCGGGTGCGGGGCAAGAGAAAACCAAGTTGAATCTAGCGGCTCCCCCAGTCGTTTGGGGAGTCTACGCTGAGACAATTGGCTGGGTCAATGTGGTGAATCGCCACAGCGATCTGTCCATTAGCGTTGAAAGCAAGTCTGGAGCGATAGCTGTTCAGCAGGCCGTGGCCACCGGCGATACCGACCTCGGATATCATCAGCTCTACAGTGAAACCAGCCTGAACTATCTGGGCAGACACACCTATGCCGATCAGCCCTGGTCTCCGGCCAGAAACCTGAGATTGATCGTGGGAGGAATCAGCCAGCTCAACGCCACCTTCATGACCTCTCCCAGGGTGGGAATAAAATCGATGGCGGAGTTGAGCCGAAAAAGGATCACCCGGAGCGCCTGGAATGACATCGCCGCCGCCCGTGACCCGATACTGCAAGCCTACGGCTATGACCCCGAGGTCGACATTCGGACCATCCTCCTCAATACCGCTGCCGAGGGCTGGAACGAGCTGCAGTTGGGCCGGGTGGACGTGGTCTGGGACGCCATCAATGAGGGACTGCTCGAGGCCCAGGAGAATGTCGGACAGATTGTCTATCTACCCATTGACGCCGACAAGCTGGAACGGGCAAAGGCTCTGTATCCCGACATTTTCAGAGGCGTATTTTCATTGATGGTCCAACCGGGTGACGTTCCCGGACTCCGGCTGCCTGGACCTGTCCCTGCCCTCGGATTCGCCATGATGGTCTATGCCAGTGCTGATCT
>JAUXKG010000309.1 GCA_030624355.1 Acidobacteriota bacterium | reverse complement strand
GGAAATCGCCAGCGCCAGCACGGCAATCGCGCTTGAGCTGACCTGAACCACCCCAGCCGTGAGGAACGGTGCTTCTGTCACCTGCACAGCCGCATAGGGGTTTGCCACACCCTGGCCGCGCGCTTCATTCCACCAAACCACGCTGCCATCGGTGTATTTCTGCCAGGCGTTGAACGGATAGAGACCTGGTTTTTCGGGAACATTCATGCTCATGTAGATCATCTGAAAGGTCTCAACGATAGCCCCTTCACCGGTCCACCAGACCCGTTCGACCTTCCCTGCATCGTCAAACTCCACATGCAGGTCCATGCCCGGGATGTCCTGAAAAGAGTTGACGTCTCCGCCGTTATCGCGCCATTCCTGAGACACTTCCATCCCCAACTCGACCACCGGGATGCTCTTTTCTACCGGTGCCCGAATGAAAAAGACCTTGTGGTGAATCCCGGCCTCGGTGGTGCGCGGGTTGACACTCACATGCCCAAAGAGCGGAACGGCAGAAGCACCCACAATGACGAGTGCCAAAAGGAGTGTGCCGTATTTGTGTGTTCGCATGGTTGAATCCTCCTATTAAAGTGATTTGAGTATAGCTAGGGGACTACTCCACAAGGCGATGTTCAGTTCAATCAGTTCACCTTTGAGTGTTCTCCCCACTGTTCTGGACAAAAATTCGACCTATTGTCATTGAATATCACTACAGTGGTCCCACTGTCAAGCAGAAAAGCGCCAGAGGTTGGACTCCACTGTGTCGATACCAGATATCAATCCACTTAAAAAACCACTCTCAAACCAAGCTGAATCTCGCGCGGGCTGTTGGTCAGGTCATCGATAAATCCGGCGCTGTTGTCAGGGGATCCGCTTGAAGTGAAGACCCGCGTGTCTGGCAAAGCGTAGTTGGCCCGGTTGAGGATGTTGAAAAATTCAGCCCGAAACTGCACATTCACTGTTTCGGAAGCCTGGGTGTTTTTGGTCAGGGAAAAGTCCACTACGGCCACACCCGGCCCGATCAAGGTGTTTCGTCCCACCGTGCCAATCGTTCTATCGGGAGGGAAGACAAAATCTGAGACATCGAAGTATTGATCGGGACCGCCCAATACCGGACTGGTGCTTCCGCCCGGAGCCAGATCCGGAGTGTCAGAGCCAAGCCCCAGGTCACTTAAGTCCCGGCGCCCCTGTATCGTTATAATTTGCGGTGGCCCGTCCGCCAACTTGAAAATGCTGCTGAGCTGCCAGCCGCCCAAAACCTTTTCCGTCACGCCACTCCAGCCGCTCCCAAAGGCCTTGCCCGGCCCAAAGGGAAGCTGCCAGATGCCGCTGGCTGCAAAGGACCTGCCCACGTGGAAGGCCGCCAGGCTTCTGTGCATGTCGGGATCCGGGTAATAGTTGACGCCACCACCCTGGTTACTAAAAACCTGGTTTATCTGGGACGATTCATCGACGGTCCTGGAGAAGGTGTAGGCAAGCTGCAGCTGCCAGCCCGCTTGAAAGCGGCGCTGCAGGCCCATTTCCAGGCCATGGTGCCAGGAATCAATGGACGCCTCCTGGCTGAGCAGGTCCAGGTTGTCAAAAGTCTGGTTGGGCAAGGCAGCCGTGTCTGCAAACACGTAGCGGCCATTGACATTGTCCGCAGTGGCGGTATTCAGAGCCACCTGGTGCAGCAGGTTCAAGCCTCGAGAGCCGGCATAGCCAACAGTCACGGCTGTTCCGGGCATAATCTCATGCTGGATGTTCAGATTCCACTGGTACATGTGAGGATTTTTCATATAGTCAAAGGCAAACGGTTGAATGTCTGGCTGCCCCACACCCTGGGCCACCACAGCGTCAAAAATATCTGGAAAGGGAATACCCGACCCCCGGATATTAGTTTCCAACTGAAAGGGAGCGGTGCGATGGATGGCCCGTATGAAGGTATCCGATTGGATGTGATTGTAAAAGAGCCCAGCCCCCAGCCGGAGGGCGGTCTTTCCCGAACCCGTGGGATCCCAGGCCATGCCGATTCGAGGCATGATACTTGCCTTCGAAGGATTGTTGAACCAGGACTCTCCGGATTTAACGCCAGTCGGATTGCCAGAAGCATCAAGAATCTGGCCACTCATCGTGATTGTGTCGTCCGTCAAAGGACTCCTCAAGTTAGCGATCTTGCCGTTGACCTCGGTGGGTACGGTGTAAAACTCGTGTCGGAAGCCCAGGTTGACGGTGAATTGGGGAGAAACCTGCCAGTCGTCCTGGATGTACCACCCCGCGATGTTCATGCGAAGTCCCCGAATGCTGGTGGTCGCAGGTATAATGTCGCCTCGAAATCGGCTGGGCTCGCCCCGCAACAAAAAGTCCTCCAGCGAGCCAAACGTAAAGGCTCCGGCCGGGCGGGAGGGGCTGTCGCCGTTATACTGAATACGACGCCAGGTGAACCCGAATTTCAACGAGTGAGCGCTCCGTTCATAGATGACATCATCAAAATATTCAAAGCTGTTCACCTTTCGATCCACCCAGCCGCGTCCCAGACCGACAGTTGAGAGACCCGTGCCGTTGATCTCACCCTGAACATACTCAGCACCCAGAGGGGCCCTCCAGGCCGACTCCGGAACGAAGCGGAGGGCGGTGTCCGTGATGGGGTCCTCAGTAGATAACTGCCCCAGCCCGCGACGATTGAACCCAAAACGAAAGCTGTTGAGGACTCGAGGGGAGAAGATCTTTTTCTCCTCCAGGGTCACAAACATATTGTCGACAAACTCATTTTGCACCCACCGATCAATCGCCAGGGGGTTGGCCCTATCAGAGGTCTGGCGGGTCACCCGTACAAACAGGGAATCGGAATCCGAGAGGTTGTGATCCACTCGTACCTGGTAGAAGTCTTCGTTGGTGGGCTCGCTAAAGCCCGCCGGTTCCCGTGCCCTTCCATCCAGCAGGTCCACTGCCAGGGGCCCGGCTGTCGGCCACAGCTCAAGATAGGGAATGATATCCGGATCATATGTCACCGGCACCAAGGGCGCGCTCGGATCAATATCTCCGTCAGCATCCAGCCGCAGCAGGCCGTTTCGTGCATCGTCGCTCAAAACGGTTCGGAATTCCGTGCGGCCGCGTCGATCCCGCAAACCTTCGTAATTGAAGAAAAAGAAGGTTTTACTCTGGATGATGGGGCCGGACAAGCTGAACCCATACTGGTTGCGCTTGAACTCCGGTCTGTCCTTTTCAAGGAAATTTCCGTTGGAATCGAAAAGAGGGATATCGCGAAAATGGGCTGCATCCAGGTTGTCGTTTCGATGAAATTCATAGATGGAGCCATGAAAGTCGTTGCCGCCGGCCTTACTGACCACGTTGATGACACCCCCCGAGGCACCTCCAAACTGGGCACTGTAGGAGTTCCTCTCGACCTTAAACTCCTGGATGGCTTCCCCACCTATGAAGTTTCCCGAGATACCTGCCGGAACGCCTTGATCAATGCTCTTCACCTCAGTCCCGTCCAGCAACACCGAAACGTCGATGGGACGCGCTCCGGAAATGCTGACCCTGTTGGTAAAGCCCGAGTTGGTGTCTTTACGTCCCGTTGTGACACCGGCGTTTCCCGGCTGCAGCGTCAGCAGGCCGGTCATGTCGCGTCCATTCAGGGGAAGCTCGATAACCGTGTTACGGTCCACCAGACCCCCCAGGGTACCTGAGGAGGTCTCCACCAGTGGGGTCTCTCCGGTCACGGTCACCCTCTCGGTGATCTCTCCCACGCTCAGGGTGAAGTTCACTATCGCTCGTCGACCGATGGTCAGCTCGATTCCCGTTTGGACTTCGGTCTGAAAACCGGGCAGGCTTGCTGCCACTTCATAGTCGCCCAAATTCAAACTCGCGATTCGGAATCTGCCTTCATCATCGCTAATGACTGTTCTGGATAGTCCGGTGTCCACATGGGTGGCCGTCACCTCGACTCCCGGCAGGACAGCACCTGTGGCATCATGAATGGTTCCCAAGACGGTCGCCAAATTGACCTGGGCCCCAGCGAAAGAAAAGTTAAGGGTCAGTACCAGAAGAATGGGGAAGATTCTAGACATGTTCATTGACTCCCTTGGTTGAAAATTTGGAAGAAACACTTGCAAAAGCAATACACCTGTTCACATTTCTTGTCAAGAGAATACTTGAGACCCAAGACATTCTAATCTCTGCCGG
>JAUXKG010000308.1 GCA_030624355.1 Acidobacteriota bacterium | reverse complement strand
TCCATTTCTCTCAATCCTTTTCCGGAAAAAGTAGACCGGGCCGAGGTTCAGGTTCTTAGCCATTTGCAGCGGCTCAAGAGTTCAGGGATCTCCGCGGGGCAGTCTGAGCGGGCCAAGGCGCTTTTGCTGAAGGATCACTACAAGCGGCTGCAGAGCCTGGAAGAGCGGGCCTATTTGCTGGCCGATCATCAGTCACTGGGAAGCTATCTCAATCGCGATCGTCTGGCCCAACAGTTGGAGGCGATCACACCTCAGCAGATCTCGGCAGTCCTGGGACGCTATTTTGGGGAGAGCAATCTGTCCCTGCTGGAATCCTTTCCTCAGAGTGCCGAGACGCGCACCTTCACCGCCGAGAGCCTGTTGGAATCCTTAAGGTTGCTGGTCAAGGCGGAATTGCAAGCCCCCATGAACACGGTGCTTGTCCTACCGGGCCAGGAGAAGGAATGGATGTTTCGGGTGCCTGGACTGACTCGAAGCTATCTGAAGTACGAGGTGAAGAAGACCTCCATTCTGAGAGGTCCCGATATCTATTTTCAACGGGAACATGTGCTTCCCCTGGTGCATCTGGGATTTTTCTTTCCTGGTGGCCGCATCTCAGAATCCAAGGAGAATGCCGGGATTACCGAGCTGATGCTGCGTGTTTTGTTTCGAAACGCAGCCGCCAGAAGCGATTCCTGGGTGGAACTGGAGGGGTTGGGTTCGGAGATCACCTTTGTGAACGAGATGGATTTTTTTGGAATTCGGGCGGTTCTGCTCTCCAATCGAGTGGAGGCCTTTTTCGAGGCACTTCTGGAATGGATTCGTCGTCCCGCGGTGACTCAAGCTGACGTGGATCTGGAGCGCCGCAGGATGTTGGAGATTCTGGAAAGAGAAGGGGAGGACCCTTTTTTGACCCGGGTGAAGGCGGCCAAAGAGCAGATGTTTCCGGAACATCCTTACGGTCTGAATCGTTATGGCAGCAGGGAGAGTGTGTCCGGTCTGAGCCTGGAATCGGTTCAGGATTGGCTGACCAGCCAGATGCGCACCATCCATCCCCTGATCGTGGTGCGGGGAGACATCGAGGGGACTGCCTTTCTGTACGACTTCATCTCGGATTTGAGCGACTCCAAGCGTGAGAAGCGGGAGCCGGTCGCTGTCAAGAACGTGAAATCGCTTCAGAGGTCGGTTCTGGATACTGAAGGAGAAGAGATCCTGTTGGTCTCTCGAGGACCCTCCAAGGGTTCACGGGAGGAGGCCTTGTTGGATGTGGTTGAGACGGCCTTGGGGGGTCGCAAGGGAAGCTTGTCGGCTTCTCTGCGAAACGAGCAGGGGGTGATCCGGGAGATCAGGATGTTTCGCCAGGCAGGCCTGAACGGTGGAGCGATTCTTGTTCGGATCTCGACGCCGGAGGGAAAGCGGGAAGCGGCCCTCACAAGCCTGCGGGAGGAATTGGACAAACTGGGTCGGGTGCCCCCATCGCAACTGGATTTTTTGCCGACCCTGGTGGGCACACTGACCCGCTTCTACCTGGCCCAGCAGCGGGGCCAGGACTCTATCGTGGAACTGACGCGCAACCTGATGGCAGGTCAGGGACCCGAATATGCCAGGCGATACCTGTCTCGCGTCAAGAATGCATCCAGAAACGATGTCCTGCTGCAGGTGAAACGATACCTTCCATTTGGGAAAGAGGAGCAACCGGAGCGCTGAGACCCAGTTTGATGGTTGTCTCAGGTTGGGTATGATCGAAATGGGGACAAAATGAAGGCAGTCATCATGGCGGGTGGCCAGGGAACTCGATTCTGGCCGGTCAGCCGACAGAAGCGGCCCAAGCAGTTTCTGCAGATCGCAGGTTCCAGAACCATGCTGCAGGAGACGGCTGCCCGGCTTCAGCCCTTTTTGTCGCCACAGGACATCTATGTCGTTTGCAGCGACCAGTATGTCGAGGTGGTCTGCTCCCAGCTTCCGGAACTGGGGCTGGAGCAGATCATTGTAGAGCCGCTGGCTCGCAGTACTGCTCCCTGTGTGGGTCTGGCGGCCACCTACCTGAAGCGGCACTACCCGGACGAGGTGATGGCCGTTCTTCCTTCTGATCATGTGATCGGGCAGGTGGACGAGTTCCACCAGGTGCTGGAAGCGGCTCAGGAATTAGCCGGCCAGGATTGGCTGGTCACCTTCGGCATCCAACCTTCCTATCCGGCCACCGGTTACGGCTACCTGCACCAGGGGGAGAAGATCGGGGAGTTTGGCAGCCGCCCGGCTTACCGGGTGGCTCGCTTTACCGAGAAGCCCGATCCGAAGCTGGCTGAACAGTTCCTGTCAGAGGGCAACTATTGCTGGAACAGCGGAATGTTCGTTTGGAGCATAGAAGGTATTCTCAGAGAGATCGACACCTGTATGCCGAAGTTGGGTCAGGCTCTCAAGGAGATCGATAAGAGCTGGGAAGATGGCGAGCGGATGCTGGAGCTCTTCACCGGCCTGGAGAGTATCTCGATCGACTTTGGGGTGATGGAGAAGGCCGAGAAGGTAGCGGTGCTTCCCTGTGACCTGGGCTGGAGCGATGTGGGAAGCTGGAAGGCGCTGGAGGACATTCGCTCTCGGGATTCCCGGGGGCTGAGCTCCAACACCTCCTATGTCAACATCGATGGTCGTGACTGCCTTCTCTACGCGGCAAAGGAGAAGGTCATCGCCCTGGTCGGGGTGGAGAATCTGCTGATCATTGACACACCGGACGCCCTGTTGGTGTGTGATCGTGAGCGAGCCGAAGATGTCAAGAAGGTGGTGGACCACCTCAGAAAGAAAAACCTGAAGGAATATCTATAGCCTGGATTATGCATAAAGAAAAAAGGGGACAGTCTACTCTGTCCCTTTTCCAAGTGGAGAATCGACGGCGAGTGCGAATGTGGGGACAGAGAAGACTGTCCCCTCTTTTCTTCTAGGGAGGGACCATGCTTGACGATTTGGAGTTGATTGAGAAGCAGGACAAGGATGGAATGCTGGCTATCCTGAGCCGCTTTGATAAGCAGCTCGAAGAAGCTTTGGAGATCGGCCTGAGTGCCTCGCTGGCTGAGGCCTCCTCACCGATAGAGAACGTCCTGGTGTGCGGGTTGGGGGGCTCTGCCATCGGAGGAGATTTTCTTCAGGCCTATCTTGGGGGCAGTCTGAAGACTCCGTTTGTGGTCAATCGGGGTTACTCGATTCCCGGCTTTGCCGGTCCCTCGACGCTGGTCTTTATTTGCAGTTATTCGGGGAATACCGAGGAAACGCTTTCGGCTTTTGGAGAAGCTCAGGAAGCCGGTTGCCAGGTGATCTGCTCCACCAGCGGCGGCCGACTCAAAGAGCTGGCCGACCAACACGGGTATCCCTGTCTTCAACTGCCGGGAGGCTTTCCGCCCCGAACCGCTCTGGGATATTCGAGTATTCCCTTGTTGGTCGCGCTCTCCCGCCTGGGCTTGGTCTCCTACCGCTGTGAAGAGGTGCGACAGTCCCTCCCCTGGGTGCGTTCCTGCATTGAGCGTTATGGCGAGCAGTCGCCCTCGCAAGAAAATGTCGCCAAGACTCTGGCCCTGCAAGTGCATCAGAAAATCCCAATTGTTTACGGGAGTCAGGGCCGACTGGAGATGGTTGCCGTTCGCTGGCGTGGACAGTTTTCCGAGAATGCCAAACAACTCGCTTACTCCAGTGTGCTGCCCGAGATGAATCACAACGAGATCGTGGGTTGGAGGCATCCTGCGGCTCATCTTCACTACCTGCTGCCTGTAATATTACGGGACCGTGACGATCATCCCCGGGTACAGCTTCGGGCTGAGATAACGGCCGATGTGTTGAGGGAAGAGTCAGGAGCCTGTCTGGAGTACTGGAGCGACGGGGAGGGCTGGCTGCAACGACTGTGGGCACTGATCCTGCTGGGAGATTACGCCAGTATCTATCTGGCCTTCTTGAATGAAGAGGATCCCACGCCGGTTGAGATCATCGAGTCGCTGAAGCAGCGTCTGAAAGACCACACCACTGGCTGATGGCGGGGCTCTCGACAAATGGGGAGCCGTCCCTGTTCTTTTTACCCAAACCTATGCATAATTCGGGCCGGCGGATGGAGAGTGAATGCAGGCTGAGATAAATCCAGAAATTTTTCGAGAGTACGATATTCGTGGCGTGGCCGACCGGGATCTCACCGATG
>JAUXKG010000079.1 GCA_030624355.1 Acidobacteriota bacterium | reverse complement strand
GATGTGACGTTGACCGATACCTTGCCTGAGGAAGTGACCTTTGTCTCAGCCGATGCGGAGCAGGGTAGCTGCAGTCAATCTGCTGCTACGGTCACCTGCGAGCTGGGTTCGCTGGACGAAGGAATCGTGGTTCGAGTCACCATTGTAGTGATCCCCACGTCGCCGGGAATCACCATCACGAATTCGGCCCAAGTAGCCGGGACGGAATTTGATCTCAATTCCTCCAACAACAACGCGACCGAGACCACTCGGGTCATCGGCGATCTTAGCAACCGTCTCTTGTTTCCGTTTTACCAGGGTGATGCAAGTAACTTTTCCGGCTACGCTCTGACAAATTTTTCCACCGACACGCTGGCTCGGGTGCAGGTTGAAGGAATAGCTTCTGACGGAGATCTTCACGACTTTCCTGACAATCCCAACCTTAGCGATCTTTCTTCCCAGAGCCAGTTGGCCAGCCTGGGAAGTGACATCTTTGGAATCAGCCCGGATGAGCCCCAGAGCGGGTGGGTTCGCATCACTTCAGACATACCGGAGTTGAGCAGTTTTTTTCAGTTTGGCAACGGTCTCTCCGAACCACTCACTCAGCTGGACGGATCGGTTGCCTTCACCGAGCCCTCGCAGGTTTTGTTCTTTACCCGATTGTTTGATGGGCCGACCACCTTCCCTAATGTTCAGACCGGTTTCCAGGATGCAGAGACCTTTCTAAGCATCGCCAATCCCGATGACGATCAAGCCATCACTCTGACCCTTCAGCTTTTCACCAATGCAGGTTTTCCGTATTCGCAGGCAACCCGACAGCTCCCCCCGGGGGGAAGCCTCTTTGAAACCGTTCGTTCGCTGTTTAACAAGGTGGAGAGTACCCCACTCAGGAATGGTTATGTGAGGGTGGACGTTTCTGGCTCCGGTGCGATCGGGTTTGAACTGATCCAGCTGGAGGATTCGATTTTTGGATTGAACGCCTCTGTGGGAAATGAGCAGAGCACCCTGTTCTCGGCCCAACTGGCCAACGGCACCGATCTGCTGGTGTCCAGCATCTTCACCAATCTGAAACTCGTCAACACTTCCAATGACCCTAGGGTGATTACATTGACGTCTTTTCGAGATAACGGACAAGAGCTTCCAAAGCCTCTTCCCTTCACCCTGAACCCCAACGCCAGCGCTCAAATTGAAGTGGGGCCTCTGTTTGGCATAGGACCGTCTGTCGGATCTGAACTGACAACCGGCTCCATCCGGGTCGATGTTGATGGCCCGGGAGTGGTCGGAGATGTGGTCTTTGGTGATCCCGGTGACCCCTTTACAGGAACGGCGAATATCATAGACTTCGTTGCCGCGCTGCCGCTACAGACTGAAGGCTTTACCCGTGCCATTTTCAGTCAGGTGGCCAATGGCTCACCGGATCCGTCGAAACCTTCCCTGACCGTTTTCACTGGGCTGGCGCTATTCAATCCCAACAGCGGAGTCGCTGAAGTGACGATCCGGGTATTTGACAAAGATGGCAATCTGGTGGGCGACACAACACTCACTCTGGGTGTGAACGAGCGGCTCTCAGAGTTGGTAGAAACCCTGGTACCCGAGAGCGCCGATCTTCTGGGTGGCTACATCGAAGTGGTATCGGACCAGCCGCTGATTGCTCAGGAGTTTTTCGGCAACAACATTCTGCAGTTCCTCTCCGCCGTTCCGCCCAGCATTGTTGAGTGACCCCTCCAAAGATCTTGAAGAGCGCTTCGGGGGTTGAACTCAGGAGGACTCAGGGTAGTGTTCCCGACACGGCACGATACAGCCACAGTGTGCTGAAAGCGAGAAGATGCAGGGCCAGGAAGTGATTGATCCAGAAGGGAGCCGGACATCGAGCCCGCCCGCTCAGAATCAGACCCCAGCCGGCCCATACGAGAAAACCCTCCAGAGCCAGAAAGGGAGCCAGGGGATGGAGCATCAGGGCGGTCGACCATTGGCCCTTTGCCAGAGACAGGAAGGCCCGGGTCAGGCCGCAGCCGGGACAGCTGACCTGGAGGCGGCGCCAGAAGCAGACCGTCCAGGCGGGGTCCTGCAGGGAATCCCACCGTGCCAACAAACCCCAGGCAACAATGGCCGCAGCCGCCACCAGCAACCAAAGCCAAAATTTGCCGGAAGTGAGCTGTTCAGTGTGTTTGTCACCTCGATCGGTGAAAATGGTAGGCATAGCTCATCTCCCAATTTGCCAGAGGGTGCTGAGATTAATGACAAGTAATGTCACCTTCAGTTCTTTCTTTTTGTGGATCGCGTTAATATTAGACGAAATTCATTGAATTGTCGGCTTTTTAGGGCAATTGGCACGGCAGGTGCTCTCTACTCAGTAGGTTGGCCCGTCGGATCGGAAGCCACTAGGTCCAAACGGGACAATGAGCGACAACGGTGACATGGCTGAGAAGTTCACAATAGCCCGAGACTCTGGATTCAGCCTGGTAGAGCTGCTGATAGTCGTGTCTATCATCGGTATCATAGCCACCATCGCCATTCCCAATCTGGTCTCATCCAAAGGAGCTGCCAACGAAGCGATGGCGATCAGCTACATGAAGACCTGGGTGTCGGCTCAGGAGATGTATCAGATGAGATTTGGGACCTATGCGGATGCCGATGGCCAGCTTTTTGACGAGGGATTGATTCATGGCAGGCCCGATGCCGACCTGCATGGCTACACCTTCAGCCTGGACAACCCGAGCGGTTCGCAGTTTACCTGGTGGGGGAGAGGCTGGCCTGATAGCCCCGGAACTTCGGGGACTCGCTGGTTCTACGTTGATCAGACTGGGGTGATTCGTTATTCCACAACCGGGAACGCCGACAGCAACGATCCTCCGATTTGAACCGAACCCATGGCCGCTGACAGCTGACAACTGACAGGAAGAACCCCACTGATCCGTGTGAATCCGTGTTCGCTAATCCGTGTAATCTGTGATCACCTAATCTGTGTTCGTTAATCCGTGCAATCCGTGATTAGCAATCCGTGATTAGCAATCCGTGTCTGTGTCAAATGCGTGTCTAATTTGGCGGCGATCCCTCTTGGTAGGTCGCCCTTTTCCCTTTTCGCGTACCATGGACGGTTGTTTGAGAAGGTCCGCAACCGGATCGCGTTGGGGCTGGGGTGGGCTCTTGTCCTCATAGAGGGTTTGGGCTTGTGCCTTGGGTACCGGCCGGTTCCGCAGTTCTGCTACGATCAGAACGCGTTTCCACTGTTGCTGCACCAATTCGATGCGATCCCCTGGAGAGAGCAGGCGGTGAGATTTTGCCGGCTGGCCGTTTACGCTGATGCGACCGGATCGGCAGGCACGGGCCGCCTGCGTGCGCGTCTTGAAAATCCTGGCTACCTTCAGCCATGTGTCGATTCGAACTGCCATTGTCTTGGAGTCACTTTTCATCCTGAGTCTCGAAACCCCTGACCCCCTGACCAGGCTGACAGCTGACTCATGGCCTGCGGCCGCTGACAACTGACAGGCTGACAGGAGATCAGGTTGCAGCTAACAACCTCTGAATCCGTGTGAATCCGTGTTGGTTAATCCGTGCAATCCGTGATTACCTGAATCCGTGTCTGTGTCAATTCGTGTCTGCTTTCGGGGGCCAGGGACGCCCGTAATATGCTGAATCCCAGAACATCCACTCGTAGCGGGTGCTGCGACGAAAGTTTTTTTTCATCCTCATCAGGCGATCGGGGGAAGAATCTTGAGCGACTCCGTTGAAGATATCCAGTACCGCCTGGACCGACTCACCGTACTCCTGGGAGGAGTAGGTCTCAATCCAACTCTGATATACCGGGTTTTTGGAGCCATTCTTTTCCAGCTCTTTGCCAACCTCCCAATAAATCCAGTAACAGGGTAGCAGGGCCGCCATCGACTCGGCGAAGGGACGACTGTAGGCCGTTGCCACCAGAAAGTTTGTGTAGGCAAAGGCCTCGGGGGAAGGTTCGGTCCGGGAGATTTGCTGGGAGGAGATCTGGTACTTGTTGAAAATATCTTCGTGCAGTTGTCGTTCAAAGCTGAGAGTCTCGGCCGAATGGGTGTTGAGCAGGTCCGCCCACTCTTGTTTGGGAGCCTTGGAGGCCGTCACCTTCAGCGCGTGAGCGAACTCATGCAGATAGTGGGTATCTTGAATGATGTAAGAGCCGAAGGCTTCCTGGCTGAGAGTTCCGTCGGCAAGATCTTTCAAAAATGGATGATCCAGAATCTGCTCATAGAGGTCCTTATTGGCTTCCCAGACTTCATCCGAGAGTTGTCCTGCCGGAGGCTGAAACAGCAGGCCTCCAAGAGCCACAACAGTCCAGAACCGGTTCATTTACAACCTCCCCTAGTAGTGACGAATGACGAATTGCGAATGACGATTGACAATCGAGGAATCACCTATCAACATTCTTCGTTTCTAGCCCGGATTTTGCATAGGTTGTCGTAACGAAGGGCCGCAGGCGCCGCGATGACAAGGCGTGCAACGAAGGGCCCCGCAGGCGTACTCGTGCAGTACGCTGAGGAGCCCAATAGCCCGGATTATGCATAGGTTCTCGTCACGAAGCGCCGAAAGCACCGGCCTGATAAGGCGCGCGACCGAGGCCCCCGCAAGCGTACTGTACAGTACGCCGAGGAGGCCGACCGAGCGCAACACAGTCAGGACGAGTGATTTCCTCGATGCAGTAGAGAATTTATGCATGATCCGGGCTAAGAAAGCACAACGCCGTCAGCGTGAATGATTGCGGCACTGCAGTAGACAACTTATGCATGATTCGGGCTAAAGATCCTGCAGTTCATCGTCTATCCAGGCGAGCCCGGCAACAGCTCCAGACCAACCGATGGTAGTGATTGCCAGCAGGGCGGTGTGAAAGATCTCAGCGTTGCTCAAGCCCGCCTTTCTGCATTTTCTAGTGTGAGAATGAACTGCTCCCTGACGGCCGGAACCGATGGCGATTCCCAGCTTGACCAAGCGTTGCGAACGTTCGTCCAGGCCCTCGACTGAACCGATTGTCTTGCTCAGTTGTCCGTATTGCTCCCAGACGTCGGGATAGCGGGCTATCAGCTTCTGAAGAAATTCAGGCAGATCTTTATTCATAGTTCAGCTCCTTTGAAAGATTCTAGGCCAGTAATTGTACAAGAATAAGTATTTCAAGGAGTCGGGTGCAGGAAGTCCAGGGCAAGCTTGGCAGTTCGTCGGCCAGTGCCAATACAGTCTGGAATTCCAACCCCTCCCGTGAAGGCGCTGGCCAGAAACAAGCCTGGATGGAGATGGAGCAAGCGGGTGATCTTCTTCATTCGCCCGGCGTGTTCCAGGGTGAATTGGGGCATCGTTCGGCGGCCATGCACAACGCTGGAAAAAACAGGCGAGCAGGAGATTTGCATGACCCGCTGGAGTTCTTCATGCACCTTGTCTCGAGTGTCATCGTCTGAGGTGAAGTTTCGCTCGTGTCGACCATCGTGTATGGCACATCTCAGAAGGACAGTGTCAGGTGGGCAGCGCTCCTCAAACTTGCTGCTCACCCAGGTGCAGGCATCCAGGACACGGGCTTCTTTTTCGGGCGTCACAAAACCGAAACCATCCAGTGGGTGCGAGAATTCCTCGCGGTTGTAGGCCAAGTAGACAATCGTAGTCGAGGCATAGTTGATTTGACTCAAGACATGGGCTGCTTCCTGGCTCACACCTTCGATGATTTCAGCACTGGCAAAGGCGGGTGTTGAGAGAATGACAACATCGAACACCCGGTCAAGATCGACGCCTCGGAGTCGATAAGCCCCCGATTCGCAATGAAGGCGCAAATCTTGGATGTTTCGGTAGACCGAACGGTCTGAGAGTTGGTTGACCAAACCTTCAATGAGCTGTTCCATCCCTTTGCGCATGGTGAGAAAGAATGGGCCGGAGGAAGAGGTCCCCCGCTGGGAGTGTTGGCGCATCCCCCGCCAAAGGCTGCCGAAGCGCTGTTCCATCCGGTGGGTGTCCGGAAGGGCACTGCTGATACTCAGCCGCCGCACATCCCCTCCGTATATCGCAGAGACCAGAGGCTCTGCCACCTTGTCCGTTAACTCTTTCCCAATTCGGCGTTGCAGGAATGAGTACACACTCAGGTCCCCTTTGCTGGGAGGGACAAGGGGTTCGAGAAGGGCCCGAATCTTGCCTGGGCAGCTGATTAGTTTGCTAGACCAGAAGGACTTGAAATCCACTGGGACCAGGAATCCCATTCCCTCGGGCAGTGGCTGAAGCCTTCCTTGATTCAGGACGAAGACTCGACGCTTTTCGTCGTTGGAACCAATGACCTGATCTTTGAGTCCCAGTTCTGTTATCAGTTCCAGGGTCTGCGGTTTAAAAGAGACAAAGTTTTCTGGCCCGCTTTCGAGCAAAAACCCCTTCACCCTTTCGCTTTTCACTACACCGCCCAGGCGATTGGATCGATCGATTACACTGATTTCGATTTCCAGGCTGCGCTGCAGACTCTCCCGCTTCAGGTAGTAAGCAGTCGCCAATCCTGAAATTCCCCCTCCGACAACCGCAATTCGTGCTTTAGTGCTCATACCTATGCTCAAATATAGCAGTCACAAACAGAGCGTGAATGCTCCGTTTGTTGCAGCCACTTTAGCTGTTTTTGTTGGCGGAACCGAGAAAATAACCGAGAGCAAAGACCGCTGTGATGGCTATTACATGGATTATGATTAACATCATTGATTTGATCTGCTGGAAACCTGTGAAAAGTCCAAAAACAATTATACAGAGGAGCGATCAAAGCCGGGAGTGGTTCGGCAGATGACCATCGAGTGCAGCACCACCAGATCTGGAGTGTTGGCGACGCACTGAAGTAGATAACTTATGCATGATCCGGGCTAGGAGCCTGTCCGAGTAATAGACTCCTAGAGAGCGTTACAGAAAATGCACGTACTTCTCATTGTTGTTTCAACTATTCTTGCCTACTTTGTGCTCTATTCTCCCCAGCCTCTGCTGCCCCTGTTTTCCCGCAACCTGTCAGTCACGGAGACCGATGCCGCTCTTTTGATGACCGCGACTCTATTGCCCCTCAGCATCGCACCCTTGTCGTACGGTTACCTTCTCGAGTCAGTGTCTTCACTCAAACTACTTCGCTTCTCGATGCTGCTTCTGTCCCTTTCCACCATGGGATTCGCCCTTGCCGATTCCTTTCCCCTGCTGGTTGGTTTGAGACTGGGACATGGGTTGCTGCTGCCGGCAGTTTTTACCTCGATCCTGTCTTATGTTTCCGCTTCCGCAGAGGGAGCTCAGTTGCAACGCATCATGTCTTTCTTCATCGCATCCGGAATCATAGGGGGCTATCTAGGCAGGGTTTTAGCTGGTCTGTCGGCCACCTATCTGAGCTGGCAATTCTTCTTTTTTGCATTGGCGATAGCTCTGTTGATCTGTTTCTTTGCACTGGGGAATCTTGACGAGCACGTGCGTATTCGGACTGCCAGACCTCGCCTGAACATTGTCATGCAGGTTCTTCAAACAGGCGCTCGTGTCAGAATATGTTTGGCGGCGCTTTGCCTGTTTTTCGTTTTTGTGGCCCTGCTGAACTTCATCCCTTTTCGGTTGACTGAGATTCATCACAATCCATCCGAAAGTCTTGCAGGCCTCATGTACTCCGGCTACCTGCTGGGGTTGATAGGGACTCTTGCGGCTGGGCGAATTGTTCGCCTCCTGAAGGGACGAGCCAATACCATGATTGCATGTTTCGCTGTCTACATCGTGATGCTCTTGGTCGCTCTGATACCCAACGTCTGGACCCTTTTTGGAGCCCTGTTCCTTTTCTGTCCCTCCATGTTTCTGGCACATAGTGTTGCAATAACTGCTGCCAATCAAGGGATCACCAGGAATGTGGGAGTGGTCAACGGCCTTTACCTGGCCTTTTACTACAGTGGTGGAGTTTTGGGTTCCTATCTGCCGGGATTTGTGTATCAGCGTTTTGGATGGTCCAGCTTCGTGTCAATACTGTTGCTAGTGGCAGTGGTCGGGCTACTTGTGACCGTGAGTTACAGGCTCCTAGGCCAGAAAGACTGAGCCGACGCGGCGGTCCGAACACCCGATGCGGTACCATTAGAAAGACGATTACCCGGCATGAGGGGCTTTGTGTTCACCGGGCAGGTTTGAAGAGATTGTCGGTTGTGAGTCAATCGACTGATGACTTATAATCTGGCCACTCCTGGCAGTCAGGTTGAGGCAGCAGATCAACTGGTGGAGCGATCTGATGATTCGGATACAGCGAGACAATCCCGATTCCGTAGCGGCGCTTCAACGCCAAAGTGAGCATGTGTGACGAACATGCATCAAGCCCCGAAAACACTGTAGATTTAAGGTGTTCACGGGGCCAGGGTGCGGCCAGGGTGCGGATCTGAGAGGCATCGAGAGCAATCTAATGCCTTCTGTTGTGTGGTGTGGTGATTGAGGTTGGAACACGCGCAGTCCTTAAAAACCTGCGCGCCTTGCCATTCTGACGATTTCAGCTCATCTCAGAAGCCCAGTCTGACAGGGGTTTCAGCGATATAGAGTCCCTGCGACTCAATGTCAGAATAGG
>JAUXKG010000355.1 GCA_030624355.1 Acidobacteriota bacterium | reverse complement strand
AACGGGTAGTCTGTCCCCATATTCCCTTGTCCCCATATTCCCTTCGCTGTCCCATATTCCCTCGCTAACTGGAAATCCTCATCTCAACTGGCCCCACAAGCTCGGCTGTTGTGGTCCGATCTTTCTGGATATAATCAAAACAGGAACGCGGGATTGAGTAGAGGGGGGACAAGCCTATGAAAAATCGCCTTTTTCTCTTAGTCGGTCTTTTTCTCATTCTGACGGTCACGGCAGCCTCTCGAGAAAGTGAAGTCGTCCGGCACATGTACCAGTCGGCGGCGGCCTTCCTGGCTTCCCTCGATTCCGATCAGCACCGGCATGCCACCTTTTCACTGGACGCCGAAGAACGCTTCAACTGGCACTACAGGCCTGTTCCCCGGAAAGGCGTCTCACTGAAGGATCTCACGCCGGCACAGCTCAAATTGGCACACGCCTTTCTGGTTTCCGGTTTGAGTCCTCTGGGCTACAGCAAAGCTACCCAGATTATGTTCCTCGAACAGGTCCTGCATGAAATGGAGGACGGGCGTCTCAGCCGCGATCCGGACGCCTATTTCTTCTCCATCTTTGGTCAACCTTCCACCACAGGCAGCTGGGGGTGGCGAGTGGAAGGGCATCATCTGTCCCTGAATTTCACCGCCCATGAAGGGAAGCTGATTTCCGCTACACCTTCCTTCTGGGGCGCAAATCCGGCTGAGGTGCGGCAGGGAACCAACAAGGGGCTTCGGGTTCTTGCGGCAGAGGAGGAAATCGGGCGCAGGCTCTTGCACTCCTTTGAAGGATTGCAGCGAGAGAGGGTAGTCATCGATGCAGAAGCGCCTGCTGACATCATTACCGTCAATTCCCGTGAGGTTCAAATTGGATCGCCTGTCGGTGTTGGGGTGGCGGAAATGAGAAAGGACCAGGTGGAGCTGCTGATGGCTCTGCTGGATGTCCATGCTCACCGATGGCGTGACGAGCTGGCCAGTGCAGCCCTGGAGAAGCTGCGCCGGGCCGGCTTGGAGAAGATCCACTTCGCCTGGGCAGGAGGGAGCGAGCCGGGTCAGCCTCACTACTATCGTATCCAGGGACCTACCTTCGTCATCGAATACGACAACACTCAAAACAACGCCAACCACGTTCATGCGGTGTGGCGAGACTTGGAAAGCGATTTCGGACTGGACCTATTGGCAGAGCATTACAAGAAGAGTCACGCCGGCTCATGAGAGCGTTGATAAAACAAGCCTTCTTTGCCGGAGGCCTCATGGCAGGGTTGGCCGGTATGCTGGCGTGCAACGCCACGACCCCACCAACGCCCGCAGCGGCTGAAGGGGAGATCTTTCAACTCACCCTGGTGACCTCACAACCCAAGTCGCAGTTTGATAATCGGGTCATCCCCCTCCTCTCCGAGCTGATAGAAGTGAGATCCCACGGCAGAATCCAGATTCAGCTCATAGGGGGTCCCGAGTTGGTGCCTCCCTTCCAGGCCCTGGAGTACCTGAAGCGGGAGACCATGGATATCGGATATCTCGTGGCAGGCTACCTGGCCAGGTCAGTACCCGAGTTCGACAGCATATATTTGGGACGATCGCCTAGTCACCTTCGCGAAAGCGGAGCCTTTGAACTTCTGAATCAACTTCTGATTGAGAAGCATGGCGTCCGCAACCTGGGCTCCCTGCAGGGAAGCAGTCGTGTGTTTATCTCGAACAAGAGAATTGAGAAGGCCAGCTTCGCGGGACTGAAGATGAGGGTGACTCCGGGAACCGCTTCCGAGATCGCCAAATCCCTGGGGGCGACAACCGTGACTATTCCGGCCACAGAGTTCTATACGGCGCTTGAACGGGGGGTCGTAGATGGGGGCAGGTGGCCCATTGTCCCCATTGCCACCTGGAAACTGAATGAGGTCGCCAAATACATCATCCTTCCTCCTTACCTGGAGGGGCCCAGTTACGTATTGTTGATCCGTGAAGCCGTCTGGCAGGCCCTGCCGGTTGATCTTCAAAAAATCATGACCGATACGATCGGTCAGCTGGAGGACGATTTCTTCTTTAGCACCATGGGTTATCAGATAGCAACCATCCATCAATTCGAAGCCACAGGGTCGATGGAGTCGATTGTTCTGCCTCCTGAGGAGGCCGCCAAATATAAATCTGTAGCGGAAAGGGCGGCCTGGAAAGTGCTGAAAGAGCGTTCCCCGGAATGGGGCCCAAGGTTTGAAGCATTGCTGCGCAAGCAGTAGATGCCGGTCTGTGTGACATCCGAGGGTCAGCATAGGTTAGTAAACCTTGGGGAGCCCCCATGAAAGGGTTGGTTGCCACAGGCGCTCCACAGGTCCGATTGTAAGGTTCGCGAGCTCGTCTATGTTCATATGGAGAACCCCTCTACTGTTACTGAATCTGGTGCGGCGTATGGTCTGGATCAGCTTTCTGGCTGCCGCTGTTCCGATCGTCCTTTTAGCTCCCATAGTGGCCCTGGATGCCACAGCTAGAAAACTATTTTCCGTGGCTGTTCCGGGTACCCTTGAGATCGGTGAATACTGCATCTTTGCGATCACGTTTTTGGCCGGACCCTGGCTGCTCAGGCAGCGAAGACACGTCCGCCTGGAGACCTTGCTGACGATGACTTCAGGCAGGACAAAAGCGGCCATTGAAACCTGCGGCTTTGCCATAGGGGCGGCTACCTCGGGACTCATGGTCTGGGAAGGCATCCGGCTTGTTCTCCAAAGCTTCCAGGATGGCACAATACTTTACGGCTACTTGGCGGTACCTGCCTTCTGGATGTATCTGTTCATTCCTGTGGGATCCCTTCTCTATCTGATCGAGTTCTGCTGCCTTGCGGTAGAGAGCGCCAAGAACATTCAAAGGCCTTCCCAGACTCCGTCCGAACCACTTGAAGATGCCGGGCAGATTCGGACGCTGCCATGACGCCGGACTGGATCATTCACGCGGTAGGGCTCTTTTCTCTTCTCTTTGTTGTTTTTCTCACCGGCATTCCGGTCGCTTTTGGCTTTTTTGCTGTGAGTAGTTTTTACCTGGCCTTCGTGCTGGGACGCTCTGACCAGCTCTTCTGGGTGGCCCTGTCTCCCTTTACCTCGTTGAGCACCTTCAGCTTGGCGCCGGTGATGTTCTTTGTTTTTCTGGGTGCGCTGCTATTCCATAGCGGAGCGGTGGATATTGCGCTAAGAGCCATCGAGGTGTGGACCCCCAATATTCCTGCCCGTCTGAGCGTAGTCACCAGTCTGACAGGAGCCGCACTGGCCAGTCTGACAGGGTCTTCCATCGCCAGTGCCACACTGCTTGCCAAGATGCTGGTCCCCAAGATGCTAGAGCGCAAGTACTCGCCGCTGCTGGCGATCGGTCCTTCCTTTGCAGCTGGAGGATTGGCCCTGATTGTCCCTCCCTCAGGAGTGATCATTATTCTCGGAGCCGTCACTGGAATTTCCATCGGCAAGCTGCTGATCGGCGGCATCATCCCCGGCCTGATCCTGGCCGCGAGCTATTGCCTCTTCAGCGTTGCGGCTGCCTGGTTTGATCCCTCGTTGGCGCCCGCCGATGAGGATTTTGTGCAGATCAAATGGAAAGAACGATGGCAGCTTGGGGCTGCCGCTCTTCCTTTCGGACTCATCATTTTCTCAGTCATCGGGCTGTTATTTCTAGGAGTCGCTTCACCCAGCGAAGCAGCGGCCTTTGGCACCGTTAGCGCGTTCCTCCTGTCTGTTCTGTACGGACGAATGAGTCTAAAGGTATTCCGGGAAGCGGTTT
>JAUXKG010000411.1 GCA_030624355.1 Acidobacteriota bacterium | reverse complement strand
CTCGTCTGGCTGAGACAAGAACGTAGGCAACCAGAACGGCGGAGGCTCCCACCCAACCCAGAATATCGATCCATAGTTCGCTGTGTATGCTCACAATTCACCCCCCATGCGCTTGCAAACTTCTCTCAAGAGCCTACCGAAGCACACTATCATGGCGCTTCCCTGTCAACCAGGTGTTGCCGCTTCCACGCCGCCGGGATGGTGTCCATTGAAATGACCCAAAAGGAAGCCCGACTCCTGGATCCGGAGCAGGACAGACAATTGTGCACAAGGGTAAAACGATTCTCGGAGAAGGGAGATCAGGGCCTGAAACACTACAAGAGATCTTTTCCCTTCGGGAAAGTGGTGGGCCTGGCAGATAGCGAGAATCACCGCCAGGCCCGTTGGTGGGTTAGAACAGAAGAAAGTCAAACATACCCAACCCTCAGTCAGGGGTATGTGATCACGGTCACACCTGTACCAATCGTGCCCATCGTGATCTGGCCGTTCTATGGACTCTCTTCTTCCTTTGCGGCTTCCAACTGGCGGATTCAAGAGTTCGGCAGGCACTCACCCTATGGGGACTCGTAGATGATCTGATAACGGGATTCTGCATCCTTTTCTGAAGAGTCAATCAATAAACCGATGATGGCCCCCAGGGCGCCTGCACCCGCCACAATCAGAGCAGGGTTGGAACGAGTACCACCACTCTCCACGTGCACATGACCCACTGCGGCTGGTTGTTGTCCTGGGGTAGAAACGAACGAAGCGTGAGATTCCGTTCCCACTGCCACACCGCCCAACGCTAGCCCAGCGGCCAATCCAAGCAGTGTTCCATTCAGATTGCTGTCCCCGTCTTCCTCCCGCCTGGAAATTCTTTGGACGTTGGATCTGGCGATCTTCAGTTCATTTTCGGCCGCCATCGCCAGCAGAATGTGCTCGGACGTGACTCCGCGGAAAAGACCTTCGATGCGTTCTCCCGACTTCAGGGACACTACGATTGGTTGCCGGACTGCCAAGGCTTCCACTTTTTCCCAGCGACCGGGAATGGTTCCGCCCTGAAGCAGGGTCACCAAGGAGATCGTGGTTGCAAACAGGCTGAGGAGGACCTTTCCCTTCATACTCCGCCTATTCTAAAACAGGAATGCCTTGGCCTGAGAGAAATTCAACCTTGCTGGAGGCGCCTGCCGCTGCTTTTGGACAGCCGGCTATTCAGACAGCAGGCTGTCTGAGCTCAGAGTAATGGTCTCCGTGGAGCGACCCCGTTTCTGTTACGATTGAATTGGTATGCTGGTCAAACTCTTTTTGCTCTTTACCCTTGTCCCTCTCCTGGAATTATATCTTTTGATCAGGCTGGGGACTGTTGTTGGGGCCTTTGACGCCTTAGCCATTGTTATCGGAACGGGCATCGTGGGCAGTTTGCTGGCCAAGAGCCAGGGACTGGTCATCTTGAATCGTATCCGTTCAGAGTTCAATGAGGGACGAATACCGGCTGAAAGTTTGTTTGACGGCTTGCTGATTCTGATCTCCGGAATTCTGCTGATCACGCCCGGACTGCTGACCGATGCGCTGGGTTTGTCTTTTCTTCTGCCCCAGGCCCGGCAACTCTTCAAATGGTGGCTCAAAAGGAAGATTGAAGAAAAAATGTCGGAAGGAAGTCTTCAGGTCCATTCCAACTTCGAAACCAGCGGATCGGACCGGAACCTTCATCGACTGGATCGCTGACCACAAGGATGCTCCGCCTGGAGCCCACCAGCGCCGGCCTGAATTTTGGTCCAGAGCCAATCATGATTTACCTTTAGGAAATAACTTCGAACTATCTATAGATAAAGTATAAATTTCATTTAAAAGTAGGCTGTTCCCGCCACCTTCCCTTTTCCAACCACTCTTGCTCACCGAATCTTCCTCTCCTTGGCCGCTGACTCAAAAGAATCTGGACAAATAGGTGACTGGTGGGTCAAACTGCATTGCTGAAATACGAAAGGAAGAAGGTTGACGCCATGAAGTTTGGATTTGGACTCCCCAATATTGGCCCTCTGGGTTCGGCTGAATCAGTTCAGACAGTGGCCGTTCGGGCCGAGGAACTGGGCTACCACAGTTTGTGGGTGGTCGAACGGCTCCTCTATCCCGTCAATCCCCAGACCCCTTACCCGGTAACTCCGGATGGGTCCCTGCCTGAAGTGTACAAACACGTTTTGGATCCTCTTGACACACTGACCTTTGCCGCTGCTTACACCTCCAAAGTGGTTCTCGGGACCAGTGTTTTGGACATTCCCTACTATAACCCGGTCATGCTGGCCCGGCGCGTATGCACGCTTGATCGTCTCTCAAAGGGACGTGCCTGCCTCGGCTTAGGCTTGGGATGGTCGCAGGACGAGTATGATGCAACGGGAGCCAGCTTTCAGAATCGAGGGGCGCTGGCTGATGAATTCCTTGCTGTTTTAAAGGCGATTTGGACCACCAATCCAGTCGAATTCAAAGGGGAGTTTTATACCGTTCCAAAATCCTTTATAGACACCAAACCCATCCAGCAGCCGCACCCTCCCATCTATGTTGCCGCTTTTGCGCCGGCTGCCTTGAAACGCATTGCCAGGGCCGCAGACGGCTGGAATCCGGTTGCTCTGCCACCCTCTGCCATGTCCCAGATGTTCGACTCCATCAAACAAATGGCAGAAGCCGAGGGCCGCGACCCGGACTCCCTTAAGATGGTTGTTCGCGCCAACATTGAGCTGTTTGAGAGACCCCGCCCTAAAGAGGGCATGATCTTTACCGGAACCTTTGATCAAATCAGAGAGGACATCGAGGCCTGCCGAAGTATTGGTGTGCACGAAATCTTTGTCGACCCAACTTTTTCGTCTGGGGGCCAGTCTCTGGATCACTGGTTGGAACTGATGGAACGCTTTGCGAAGTTAATGTAAGTGCCTGTACCCGTATGTGGTTGACTGGCAGTCCAATCGTTGGCCGGGAGTGGATCAAACGGCTGTTTAGGAGTCTGTCCGCGTAATAGGTGAGGTCGCGTTACAGGCTCCTAGCCCTCAATCATAGCCTTCAGCCGAATCGTAATCTCCTCTGAGAGATCTTCAAACTGTATCCCACTCGAGCCGACGTCCTGATCCTCGACAATCTCCAGTACCGTGCGAACCACCGTCGAATAGACTG
>JAUXKG010000318.1 GCA_030624355.1 Acidobacteriota bacterium | reverse complement strand
TGAGCAGCAGGAATTCTAGACGCGACCTCACCTATTACTCGGACAGGCTCCTAGACCGCCTGTCTCACTTTTTTCGTGCCATCTTTGCTTCGATTTCTTTCAACCGTTCTTGGTTTTCCTGCAGGGCTCGATTACTGATCAGACGGCCGGTGAACTCCATGTGCAAGGTCCAAGCCCGTTCAAGTTGGTTGGTTTCGGGATGCCTGAACCAGTTGTCTTCCCATTGTCTTTTATTATTCAAGTTCCAGTCCACCAGCTGTCCAGGCGAATATTGTGAAAGGGTTGGCATGATATCCACTTCTGGATAGGGGTCGTCGGGATCAAGAGGCTCGAGAATCACGATCGTACCGTCGGACACCACGTCTTTACACTCTGGGTCGGAGTAAAAGGGAACACCGGCGTGAAGGACCCGGTAAGGGACGACCGGCATATCATCCGTTTCTTCCGGGCGGATCTGGCCGGTTGAAGGATTACCAGATTCTTCCTGAGAAGAGTGAGCGGACTTGTTCATTCTAAGGCCTCCCTGTTTTCTTTAATCCTTGAGCGGCGTATTCTAACCGATAGCATAACAAATATATTGAGGGGAACGGTCGTTGTTTTTCACCTTGCGACAGCGCAACGGGAGGAGACGATGAAGTTGACAATGTCGTCAGTGAACAGGTTGGGAAGGAATCAACACGGGTTAATGTCACTTGGCTTTCTGCTGTTGTCACTCGCTTTCAATTGCCTCACAGGCCTGGCTCAACCTGCCTTACCGCTTGATCTTCCCCAGTTGGTCGTTGTGATCATCGTGGATGGTTTTCCGGCGGAGCAGCTGACCAAATACTCGGATCAGTTCGGCCCGGGAGGACTCAGGCTATTGATGGATGAAGGAGCCTGGTTTTCCGACGCCCACTACGGCCATTCTGTAACCGTGACCGCAGCCGGGCACGCGACCATTATGACCGGTGCCCGTCCTGAACGACATGGGATAATCGGGAACGACTGGATGGATCGAGAAACCCGGTCGTGGATCTACTGTGTGGAAGATCCCTCTCACAGCTACCTTGGAGAGCCCAGCGGGGAAGGTGCGGGAACCTCGCCTCGAAATCTGAAGGTGGCCACGCTTGGAGATGAACTGCGAGGAGCCAATGGTTTCTCACGAATTCTCGCTATTGCGGGTAAAGACCGGGCCGCCATTCTGCCAGCCGGTCAGTTGGGGGAGGCCTACTTTTACAGTCGGCAAAGCGGTCGTTTCATCACCACCAGCTACTACCGGCAAAGGTATCCTGGCTGGTGGCAGTCATTCTATTCCGGCAATCCACAGAATCATTGGTTCTCAAAAGACTGGCGGTTGTTGCTGCCCGAGCAGGCTTATGATCGTTCAGCTGCTGATAATCGGTCCCACCACCGCTCCAGTCTGGGGCTGGGCAAGGCCTTTCCTCATCCGATTGATGGAGGGCTCGATCAACCAGGACCGGCCTACTATGAGGCACTGCTCAGAGCCCCATTCGGCGATGAGTATACCGTTAAGTTTGCCCGGGCGGCTATTCGGGGAGAGAGTCTGGGAAAGAATCCTCGCGGTGTGCCAGACCTCTTGGTTCTCGGGCTGTCCTCTCACGATTATGTGAACCATCTCTTTGGTCCCGAGAGTCGGCAGTCTCACGACCACCTGCTCAGGCTGGATCGTGTCCTGGCGGGACTGATCACTTTCCTCAAGGGCTGGGTGGGTCTGGATAGAGCTGCCATTATTCTGACCTCTGATCACGGTTTTTCCTATTCACCCGAACATTGGGCCAAGATGGATTTGGGGACAGGCAGAATCGATCCCTATCAGATGATCCGCCGGTTAAACGAGTTTTTGTCATCAGAGTTCGATCCGGGGACCTACGCTGTATCCTGGTTCATGCCCTCCATTTATCTGGACTACCAGCTCATCAAGCGCAACGGCCTGGACCCGCTTCAGGTGGAAGAAGCCGCCGCCCGGTTTTTGCTCGGGCAGCCGGGAATAGAAGCGGTGTGGACACGGACGCAACTGGAAAGCGGTCAGCTTCCGAAAAATCGGTTGGGTCAGCAGGTGGCCAGCAGTTGGGATTCGACTCGCAGTGGGGACTTGTTTGTGGTTCAGAAAAATCGCTGGTATTTGATGGGAAAGCCTGACGCCCTGGCCGCGCCCCACGGCTCCCCTTACCCGTACGATACCCACGTTCCGCTCCTATTCTTCGGGCCATGGTTCAAATCCGGCCGGTATCCGCTTCGGGTGGAGATCGTGGACCTGGCGGCCACTCTTGCCCATCTGTTGAAGTTGGAACTGAGCAGCCAGGCTGAAGGGCGGGTCTTGATCGAGAGTCTGAAGTAGACGGGGAACAGAGGCCCGGGAAAAGGATGGCTGCTGCCCCTTGGTTCTCTCCTGAATTCTGGGGTTGTGCCTCGACTGAAGGAGCGCAGCGACGATTGCGGAAGGCCCGATTGGGGCATCTTGACCTGTGTGATGGGAACATGTTAGAAATGATGCCTTTGCGGGAAGGGATCCGATCCGACGATGATGCTCTCCTCAATATCGACCAAGTACGCTGAGGCACTGGCCGGTGCCTTGGCAGATCCCAAGCAGGAAGATAAGGTGCGGGATGAGTTGGCTTCTTTCGGCCAAACTTTGGAATCGCATAGAGAGCTTCACGACACCTTGACCAATCCTGCCATCCCGTTTTCCGCCAAGCGAAAGATTGTGGAAAAGGTAGCGGACAGAATGTCCCTCGGTCAGAGCGTGGTGAATCTGATCTTGATCCTGTTGGAGAATGCCCGCATGGATCAGTTTCACCAGGTTTTGGAGGCTTACCGGAACCTGCTGGACGAACAGCGTGGCCTGGTCACGGTTGATGCCTTCTCGGCAGAGGAAATGGAAGTTTCCCTCAGACAGCACCTGGAAAAGACACTTGCAGACTTGACGGGCAAAGAAGTCAAACTGAAATACCATGTCGATGAGAGGTTAATCGGCGGTTTGAGATTACGGATTGGTTCAACCATTCTGGATGGATCCATTGAGACACAGCTGGACCGGATGCGGCAGCGGCTGACCACCTAGTCCCGGATTATGCATTATCCGGGCTTATAGATCGTGGAGACAAGTCATGGCAATCAAGGCAAACGAGATAACCAGAATTATAAAGGAACAGATCAAGGACTATGGCACAGACGTAGTCCTCAGCGAAGTGGGGACGGTGATCTCCGCCGGGGACGGGATAGCACGAATCCACGGCTTGGAAAAGGTGATGTCCCTTGAACTGTTGGAGTTTCCTCATGATGTGTACGGCATGGCCTTCAATCTTGAGGAGAGCAGTGTAGGAGCGGTGCTTTTCGGGGAATTTCACGCTATCGGGGAGGGAGACCTGGTCAAGAGAACGAAGCGAATCGTGGAAGTTCCAGTGGGGGATGCCCTATTGGGCCGTGTGGTGGACTCTCTGGGACGGCCCTTGGATGGAAAGGGTCCTGTCGAGACAGAGCAGCACAACCCGGTGGAAGCGTTGGCCCCCGGTGTAACGGGTCGGCAGCCGGTCCGGGAACCTGTTCAAACCGGCATCAAGGCCATCGACTCCATGATTCCGATCGGGAGAGGACAGCGGGAGCTCCTGATCGGAGATCGTCAGACCGGCAAGAGCGCTATTGCCATTGACACTATTATCAATCAGAAAAATACTGATTTGATATGTATTTACGTCGCAATTGGTCAGAAACGTTCTACCGTGGCCCGGGTGGTAAAGACGCTGGAAGAGCAAGAAGTGATGCATAAGACGATCGTGGTCTCAGCCACCTCTTCCGACCCGGCCACAGTGCAGTACCTGGCACCCTATGCGGGCTGCGCGATAGGAGAGTATTTCCGGGACACCAAGCGCCACGTTTTAGTCATCTATGACGATCTCTCCAAGCATGCCGCCGCCTACCGGGAAATGTCCCTGCTTCTTCGCCGACCGCCCGGGCGTGAGGCCTTTCCGGGGGATGTATTCTATTTACACAGCCGGCTTCTGGAGCGGGCGGCCAAGTTGAGTGACGAGTTGGGAGGCGGCAGTCTGACGTCGATTCCTATCATTGA
>JAUXKG010000466.1 GCA_030624355.1 Acidobacteriota bacterium | reverse complement strand
TTTCTGTAAACCGAGCTTTTGCATGTCATCAAAAAAGGCCTCCGCATAGCGAGCGGTGTAGTCTTTGATCGAAAGATTCGCCTTTCGCGCGTTGTCAATAATCTTGTCGTCAACGTCGGTGACATTCATCACGTGGCGCAGGGGAAAGCCTTTATAGCTGATATAGCGTCGCAGCAGGTCCTGAAAAACAAAGGTGCGGAAATTTCCGATGTGGACAAAATCGTAAACGGTCGGTCCACAGGCGTACAGGCGAAGGGTCTCGCCATCCAGAGGTGTCACCTCCTCCACCTGGCGAGTCAGGGTGTTATAAAGTCTCAGAGCCATGATCGGCTCATCTTAGCATTTTGGTCATTGGGAGGAAGGCGGCAACTGCACCGGCCGATCGTCGGAAGTCACTTCGACCAGGTACAGATTCCCCTGATGGCGAAGCAGCCGGGCTTGAGACAGCAGTTCGAGGTCTTTCCAACCCGATTTCTGGGTCAGAACATAGTAACGATCCTGCGGATGTCTGCGAAAGTAATCACGAAGCGATTCTGGGCCCCGGAGAGATTCCCGGCTGGTGAGATAGTCTGTGTAGTAGTCGGCAGTGTGATGAGAGTAGCGGTAAAGAACCAGGGGCTTTCGGGGAGAAAGCCAAGGGACCGCTGAGAGGGACATATCCCGAGCCGAATGGTAGTGTCCCAGCACCGGGGCTGCCTTCCAAAAAGCCAGCCCCGCAAACAAGGTCATGCCCGCCACCAGGGAAAGGAAAACAGGCAGGGGACGGCGCCTGCGATACTCCCAGCAGGCCCAGCAGACACTGGCCACAATCGGCAGGGCCAGCACGATTCCCGTGACCGGGGCTTGGTAGGCAGTGTAAAAACCCCACACCAGCGCTGCTGCGATCAGGCCTGTCAAACTCACCAGCGCCACCAGTTGTCCCCGCACGGTGCGATGGACAACTACATCCCCTTGCAACCAGCGATCCCACTCCATTCCCACCAGGGCCGCCAGTGGTGGAATGACGGGCAACAGATAACCTGCCAGCTTGCTCTGACTCAACGAGAAGAAGACGAAAGGAACCGCCGCCCACAGCCACAGGAACAACTCGCCACGACAAGAGTCGACCAGAAAACCTGAGCGGCGCTGCCAGACACGCAGCATGGCCGATCCCAGGAAGACGACCCAAGGGAAAAATCCGATCCCCAGTACGGGAAGATAAAACCACAGCGGCTGCCAGTGATGATGGAGATCGGTCAGAAAACGTGCCAGGTGATGGTTCACCAAAAAGATGGCCAGGAAGACAGAACCGTTCTCCTTCCAAACCATCCAAAACCAGGGTCCGGCAGCGATCAGGAAAACACCTGTCAGCACAAGCACCTGCTTCAGACTCCATTCGAATCGCTGGCGCAACAGGAAGTAGAGAGTAAAGATCCCGCCAAAAAGCACGACCGCCACAGGCCCTTTGGACAAAACAGCCAGCGCCAATGCCAATCCGGTCACAGCAGCCCACCAACCTGAGTTAGAGCGAGTGGCTTGAAGTCCGCTTGCCATGGCCACAGTGAGCATCGCCACCAGGGGCATATCGGTGTTGGCAGTCCTGGCATAAAGAAAAAAGAGCCCAGAGGTACACAGGGCCAGCAGGCTCAGGATGGCGGATCTTCGGTTCCCCCAACGGTCGACGAAGGCTCCCAACACCAGCACGGTCATCAATGCCAGAACCGCTGTCGGAAGGCGAGCTGACCATTCCTGAACTCCGAAGAGTTTGAAGCTAACGGCCTCAAGCCAGAAGAGCAGAGGAGGCTTCTCCAACCAGGGTTGATGATCCAGGGTCGGGGTCACATAGGCACCCCTCAGGTTCATCTCCTCGCCAATACGGGCATAGCGAGGTTCATCGGCGCCAATAAAGGCCAGATTCCCCAATTGATAAAAAAAGGCGAGATAGATGACACTTCCGCAGAATAGGGTGACGGACCATCGTTGAGGCACGGAGAGATTCTACGAGAGAACAGTGAAAAGAGAAAACGGGGAAAGGAGATAAAGAAAAAGAGAGAGAGCGAAGGAGAAACTGAACTTCTCTTTGCGCTCTCTCTCGTTATTCGACAAAGCAGGCCCCAACGAGGCCGCTTGCCTGACTACATCATTCCGCCCATTCCGCCCATGTCGGGGGCATGAGCAGGAGCCTTATCGTCTTCCGGTACTTCGGTAATCAGCGCTTCTGTCGTCAGAAGCAGGCTGGCGATAGAAGAAGCATTCAGAAGGGCGGTTCGTGTCACCATGGTGGGATCCACGACACCGGCCTCAACCAAATCCTCGTACTCCTCGGTCTCGGCATTGAAACCAAAGTTGGCATTCTTGCTCTTGGCGACCTCAGCCAGCACTATGGCGCCTTCCTGACCCGCGTTCTGGACAATCTGCCGCAGAGGCTCTTCGAGTGCCCGTCTGAGAATTTTGACGCCGACCTGCTCGTCTGCATCTTCCAACTTGAGCTTGTCAAGAGCTAAGGCGGCTCGCAGATAGGCCACTCCGCCTCCTGGCACGATTCCCTCTTCGGCGGCTGCCTTGGTGGCATGCATGGCATCTTCCACGCGAGCCTTCCTCTCCTTCAACTCAGTCTCAGTGGCCGCACCGACCTTGATGATCGCCACTCCGCCAACCAGCT
>JAUXKG010000197.1 GCA_030624355.1 Acidobacteriota bacterium | reverse complement strand
TACAGTCCCGCCTGACTGCCGCCAGAGAGGTCCAGGGCGCGATCAAAGTGTTCTCTGAGCTTGTGGTAGTCAGGCTGTCCCGTTTTGGCAGAGGCCAGCGTCACTTGAAAGGCGTGAAGAGCCCCTTTGTTCCAGCTCTCATCGAGTTCCAGAGCTCGCTCGAGCAGAGCTTCTACCTCAGGCAGATGGGCCAGCATCTCGGCGTCGTTTTTTGAAACCGAAATGCCCAGTCCCAAGGCGGCGGCATTCCAGTAGAGTGCGGGTACGTCCTTTTTCTTGATGACCGAGAGGGCCGCCCGAGGGTCTCTTTTGATCCTCTCCGTGATGCCCTGGTAGGAAGCCTCCAAGCGACGGATCCCGTAGGCTCGGGCGCGCAAGTAGAGTCGTCGTGCCCGGGCACGCATCTCCCGCGCCTGTGTCAGATCCTGTTCAGCCCCTATGTCGGCCTTGTGCTGCACATAGACGTAGGCGTAGGTCGTGAATCCTTCGCAGGTCGTGATTAGAAGGCCCCTGTGCTTGGGTGATTCGGCCAGAAGACCTTCCATTAGCTTCAACCCAAAGGGCAGCGCTTCGCCCACCAACTGAAGATCGTCATCGCTCGAGTAGGTGGAGCCTCCGGATGCCAGGGCGTCACCGATCTTGTTGACAGCGAACCGACGAACCGAGCATCCGGTTAACAGAAACATCAACAGGAACGGAAACACCAGGTACCGTTTTCGAGCGGTCGAATCTGAAAAGTTCCTGGCTGTGAATACGACACCCGCTTGCGTTTTTTCTCGTAACATCTCAGCTCCTTTCCACCCCGCCTGGCTTTGTGTGCTTACTGTCTACTGAGAGAAAGGGGCGGGAATGTTACAGAGAATTTTCTCGTCAGGAACGATTTCCTGTTCGTAAGATTAGGTGTTTGCTATACTTGCGACCATTCCCACCGCCCAGCGGCTGGGCGCGTTTACCAGAAGGAGGTATCCGTGACAGGGTCAGGCCGAAGTACAGATTCGGTTCGTCAGGGTGGACAGTGGTTTTCCACTACCCAGTGGACTCTTGTTCTCGAAGCTGGAGACACACAGAGCCCGCACTCACGCCACTCCCTGGAGATTCTGTGCGAGCGTTACTGGCACCCGGTTTACCGCTACATCCGCTACCGCGGATACGACCGAAGTGAGGCTGAGGACCTGACGCAGGGCTTTTTTGCTCAACTGTTGGAGAAAAACTATTTGAAGGTTGCCGACAGGGAGCGAGGGCGGTTCCGTTCGTTCCTGCTGACTTCGGTGAAACATTTCCTTGCCGATCAATGGGATCGGGCTCAGGCTCAGAAGCGGGGCGGCGGAAAATCGTGGCTTCAGCTGGATTTCGAGAGTGCCGAGACCCTCTGCCGGGAACCTGCCCAGGGGACCACACCGGAGACGATTTTCGAGCGGCAATGGGCGGTCACGATGCTGGGGGGGATATTGGATCAGCTTCGCGAAGAGGCGACTCAAAATGGTTCTGCGGAGCGCTTCAGCCGTTTGCAGGGTTTCCTGACGGGCGACACAACTGGAACTCCGCACAAACAAGTGGCGCAGGAACTGGGCATCAGCGAGGAAGCAGTCAGAGTGAGTATCCATCGAATGCGTCGGCGCTTCGGAAAGCTGTTGCGCGATCAGATTACTCAGACGATTGCAGAACCTGAGCAGATTGACGACGAGATTCGATATTTGTTTGCAGTTCTAGGGCGCTAACCGTATTACTGTATAGGGAAAGATCAAGTATGGAGGTACCCCACTGCCCGGAATGTGGAGCGGAGCTCGAGGTGGGCCTTTCTCCTTCTGGTCTTTGCGCACAGTGTTTGTTGCAACTTGGTTTGGATGGCCAATCGGCTCAACCAGACGCTGACTTCGCTAACTCTGACTCTCGGCCTTCACTGGCAGCCGGAGATGAATTCGGCCCTTACCAGATCATCCGTTTTTTGGACAAGGGTGGAATGGGTGAGGTCTACGAGGCGGAGCATTCAGAGAGCGGCCGGCGGGTTGCGCTGAAGGTCATTGGTCATCGCCTGACTTCGGAAAAGGATCGAAGGCGTTTCCTGCGTGAGGGCCGGCTGGCCGCTTCCATCAATCACCCGAACACCATCTACATCTACGGAACTGAAGAGATTGAAGGTGTTCCGACTATCGCTATGGAGCTTGCCCCGGGAGGGACGCTGAAAGATCGAATCAGGCAAGAGGGCCCGCTGTCCTCTACGGAAGCGGTCGATGCCATCCTGCAAGTGATCAAGGGTCTGGAGTCTGCCTCGGCCCAGGGAGTGCTGCATCGCGACGTCAAGCCTTCCAACTGCTTTGTGGACAACGAGGGTGCGGTGAAAATCGGGGACTTCGGTCTTGCAATTTCCACCCTGGCACGAGAGGACACCCAGCTGACCAGTACCGGAGCCGTCCTGGGAACGCCGGTATTCGCATCGCCGGAGCAGCTGCGTGGAGACGAACTGGATGTGCGCAGTGACATCTATTCGATCGGAGCGACTCTCTTTTTCCTGCTGAGCGGCGAAACTCCCTTCAAGGGTGAACGTAATGTGCAATTGATCGCGCAGATACTCGACCAGAAGCCCGACTCACCTTCAAAACTGAAATCCGAGATCCCCAAAGAGCTGTCCCAGGTCGTCTTGCGCTGTATGCGCAAAGAACGCACGAGGCGATACGACGGATACCGGGCACTTCGCAAGGCGCTGCTTCCCTTCAGCTCCCACATGGCCAGTGCCGCCAGTCTGGGGAGCCGCTACGTTGCCGGCGCGGTGGACTTCACCCTTCTGCTACTGACCTGGATTTTCATCTCCTTGCTACTGCCGGATCCTTCCGAGGGCTCCCGGGACGCCAGTCTCCTTCTCGGATTCACCCTTATCATTCTTTACTTCGCCGTCCCGGAAAGTTGGCAGGGTGCCTCGCTCGGCAAAGCTTTGTGCGGGCTCCAAGTGACCGGACCCAGCGGCAGTTATCCAAGCCTGCCCAGATCCCTGCTTCGCAGTCTGGTTTTTCTGGTTGTGCTTCGGACGAGCTACCTCCTTCTCATGGCCCTATTGGCGGGCGTTACCCTGGTTTATCCGGCTGTGGGGTTGACCGGCTGGACATCCATAGTCGGAGTGGGTCTCATAGCTCTGGCTCTGCTTTTGATCACACCGATGATTCTTTTTGTCTCTGCTTCTCCCTCCAACGGTTGTGCAGGACTTCATGAACTCGCGAGCAAGACCCGCGTCGTTTTCCGATCAAGGCTCGAAACGAGAGTAGGTTTTGAGAGCTGCGAAGTGCCGCCGCTCGGCTCGGAACTCGACGAACATTTCGGACCCTACCTGGTTCTGACCCGGTTGAGTGAAACGGACCAGGGCTCCCTCTTCCTAGGATACGACGATAGGCTCAGACGCCGGGTGTGGATCTGCACTTGCCCGGCCGGAACCCCGGCCGTGACCGCCATCAGACGGGACCTGAGCCGTTCCACACGCCTTCGCTGGCTGGGAGGCCGAAGAACAGCAGACAAATGCTGGGATGCATACGAGGCCCCCGAAGGAAGGGCTTTTCTGGATCTTGTGGGGACACAGCATTCCTGGATCGTAGTGCGCCGGTGGCTGCTCGACCTGGCCCAGGAACTGGATACCGGGAGTCGGGACCAGTCCTTCATTGCTCAGCTGGAGCTCCGAAACCTGTGGATCACCTCAAGCGGACGACTCAAACTGGTGGACTTCCCGGTTCCTCGAATGCAAGCGGCTCCCGTGAATCCCTTTCGTTTTTCGGCCGATGTGGAGGACTTCCCTCGCTTTATCGTGGCCTTCGCGCAGGCAGCCCTGCAAGGAGTTGTTCCGGACCTGACACAACAGGACTCCCCCGCTATGGGTCCCTTGCCGCTTCACGCCGCGCAGTTCTTCAAGAACATCCGTGACGAGAGTTTCGAGGATACCGTGGAGGGCCTTCGGCTGCTGGCAACAACTGAGCCCGTTGTGACCCGATGGCGACGGTTTGCTCACCTGACCTGCTGTACCCTGCTCATCCTCCTTCCCACGGCCAGTACCGCTTTCATGCTAAGTCCTCCTGATATGGAGCCCTTGCGATTGAGTCTCTTGCGCTATGAGCAACTCCTCGAGCTGGGCTCAGAGGAGAATTTTGATGAACTTGTGGCCCTGGAGATCTACATAGCCAGCCGATTCGGTGAAACCATTTCCAACCCGAAGATGTGGTTCGGCTCGCCGGCCTACGAGGCCATCAGGGAGTCTTTGCGCACGCTGGCCGAGCAAATCCACAGGCGACGTCCTCAACTCTCCGACGAGGACATCAGCGGAGCGAGACAGACACTGCAGCCTTTCCTGCAGTCAGCCGAACGTCAGACCGACTGGCGGTTCCAGAGTCTTGTGGTGGCGATAGGTGGTCTGGCCCTGGCGACCTTCCTCGGTTGTCTCTCCGGACTCTTCTTTCGCGGAGGAGTTCTCTTCAGACTGCTGGGTATCCGAGTGGTCTCTCAAACAGGATCGCAGGTCACTCGTCTGCGCGGCTTCTACAGAAGTTTTCTGGCCTGGTTGCCGGGACTTCTTTGCCTTCTCATCTTCCCGCTTTTCCCTTGGTCTGAGCTAGCGATCCGCTTGGTTGACGAACGCTGGCTCTTCGCGATTGTCGTTTTCCTGGCAGTGGCTGGGTTAATGGCTGGAGCAATCTGGGCTGTCGTTTCCCCTCATCGCGGCCTGGCGGACCGAATAGCCAAGACCTATCTAGTTCCCCTGTGAGAAGCCCATCTCTTCTGAAGCCTTCTATTGGCGGGGAGACTTCCGGCTAGGAGAAGCTCTCGATGGCGCTGGCTTCGTCATCGTAGGTGTCAAACACAGTCAGCAACTTGGTTATGGCCAGCAGTTCCTTCAGTCTCTGGGTCAAATTGAGCAGCTTGAGTTGTCCCTCCTGGTTGGTGACCGAGGTATAGGAACTGACCAGCTCACCAATTCCAGCACTGTCCATGGAGCTGACATCTCCAAGATTGACAAGAATGTTCTTCTTTCCACTTCCCAAGGCTTCGCCGATTGTAGCGCGCAGCTTCTGGGTGTCCTCGCCAATGGTAATCTTGCCATGAAGATCCAAAACGGTGACACCGCTCACTTCTCGAGTTTCAATGTTCATTGTTCTCTCCTTGTCGTTTACAAAACATGTTGGATCAATATCAATTTCATTGTGAATCGCTCTGCACGAGCAAAAACGTAATGTCGTCAGTCTGAGACGTTCCTTCAGTAAATCGCTCAATAGCGTCGAGGATTTGCTTCTTCAGAACCTCCACTCCGGCAGCCGCCTCTGACTGGATGATATTTCGCAGTCTTTCCTCGCCGAACATCTCTCCTTCAGGGTTATCCGCCTCCGTTACACCGTCGGAGTAGACAACCAAAACATCTCCCGGATTTAATTGTAGAGGCTGCGAGTTGTAGGTGGCAAAGTCAAAGGCTCCAAGGATTAAGCCATCTGAGGTCAACTCGTCTATGTCACCGCTTTCGGCTCGGAAGAGATAAACCGGAT
>JAUXKG010000329.1 GCA_030624355.1 Acidobacteriota bacterium | reverse complement strand
GTAGTCTTTGTCCAGAACGATGAAGTCGGCAAATTTGCCTTTCTCCAGGGAACCCAACACCTTCTCCCTCAAAACGTATTCGGCCGCCCAGATCGTGGACATTTTCAGAGCCTGCACTCGATTGACTCTTTCACTGCGTGCAAAGATCCGGCCCTCAACGTCCCGATTTACCAGAAGGTCAAGAAAGTGAAAAACAGTACCATGCTCGCCGATGTTGTGGGTGTCTATTTCAAGCACGGTGCGTACCCCGGCGTCGATCAGACTCTTGACCGGTGCTATCCAGCTCACGTACCGTTCCCCGTAGTCGCGAAGCACCCGCTCGCTCGTGCCTTCAATATACTTGGGACTGCAACTCATCAAGATGCCGAGTCTCTTGAGTCTGGGAATTTGATCGGGACGCGGATTCATGGTGCAGTGGTCAATGGCATGACGCTTTGCCCGGATCTCCTCCAGGGAAAAGCCTGCCCGGGCGCTGCCCCTTTCAATGGCATCCAAAGTCAAGTCCAGTGTTCCATCTCCCGCCATGTGAGTGTTGACAAATCTCTGCCCCGAGGCGATGCTGTCTTCGATGAACTTTCCGTAAGATTCGATCCGCTCCGGGGTCATGACGAGCGTTTCCCTATCTTTGATCTCTTGGCGAATCGTGGGTGGCTCAAGAGAGGTCAAAAGACCAGGATAGGACTCATCCCAAGCTTTCCTGCTGCTTCCGATGGACCAGATAAAGTCACTCCCATACCCGTCTCCGACGCCCATCAATTGTGGAATGACTTGAATCGGAGTTCCTATGGCCGGTGCAAACGCAAGCCTGATACCCATCTCACCGCGCTTATCCAAGAGCTGATATCCGGCCAGAACCTTAAGGGAACGAATGGAGCTCGTCCAGGTGGTAATCCCGAATCCGGCCCACTCAAAATTTTCCTGCTTGTAGACTTCCGCCAGTGTGTCCAGATCAGGCATCAGGAAGTCCGTGACCATAATTCGGTTGATCGTATTGGAAGAAAGGCCGTCCTCAGCCAGCAATCCGGGTTCCTCGGGACCATACCAAATCTCGCGGATAACTTCTTGGGCCCGAGTGTTGGTCACCGCTGAAATTCCGGCCGCGATATGGACGGGGTGATCGGGGGCCACCTCATCCACCTCGGCCAGGGTTATGAGTCTTCCAAAGGCAGCCTGTGCTACTATCATGGGCTTGCCATCTTCATCCAGCGCCGATCTGGGCAGAGTAACCGGGATCCACGCACCGGGCTTGATCTGAGCTGCTTCCTCTTTGATTCGATCCAGCACTTTCCTCTTCACGCTCTGCCAGGTCTCACCGTCCTCCGCCTGGATGGCTATCCGCGATTTTGCCAATGCTCTCCATCCGAAATGCCCGATCGCATAGCTTTGCAAATGGGAGTGAGTGTCGATAATTCCGGGCAGGACGGTGCGTCCCTTCAAGTCGATAACCTGAGTCTGAGGCCCTTTGAGGGCCAGAATTTCCTGGTTGGACCCCAAGGCTAGAATCTTGCCGTCTCTCACCGCCATCGCCTCCACGATGGTCCCCACGTTGGTGGAAGTCGTCTTGTCGTCAACGGTCACTATTTTTCCGTTGTGAATCAAGAGATTGGGGTAGACGATCAACACAGACGGCACCTGAGCAGGTGCGTCGGAAACCCATCCACCAGCTAGGAGGGAAAGAATGAAAACTATGGTTATTTTCTTCATGGTTCTCTACCTAAGTGAGTTGGCCTCTCAAATACCTTGTTGGACAGGGAAGAGCAGCAGGCTCACCCTGCCCAACAACCCTATCTAGGGGAGACCCCAAAAGCTCCGGGCCGATCCCACAGTGGTGTGCGCACATCTCCGTCTTTTTGAAGGTCATAGACAATGCCTCCACCCACGAAGGTCAAAACAATGGGAACCTCGGAAAGTTCCTCCGCCGGGATGGACAGAAAATCTCCGCCCAGAACGACCAAGTCCGCCAATTTTCCAGGCTCGATCGTTCCCAGGATTTTCTCATCTCCGCTGTAGCGCGCGGCCCAATTCGTCTTCATCCACAAGGCCTCGCGGCGTGAGATTTTCTCCTGCTCTCCCCACACATTTCCATCCTCATCCTTCCGGGTGATCAGCGTTTCGATCAGCCAAAGTGGTGCCGAGTAATCGCCGGCGATATCCGCCTCCAGCACCGGTTTGAGGCCCATCTCAATCAGGCTCTTGACCGGGGTCATCTGATGAACCGCGTCCGCACCATAAAGAAACACCAGGTTCTCGGGAGCAGCCCTGAATAGATATTTCGGCCCAATGCTGGGAATCACATCCAGTTCCTTCGCCAGTCTCAGGTTCTCCGGAGTGCGCAGCAAACCGTGGTCAAAGCCAAAGCGCCGATCTCTGATCGAATTCTCCTTGTCCGCATCGGCGTATGCTTCAAGCAGTATCTGAGTTCCCAGATCCCCCTGGCTATGGACTCCGGTAATGTTCCAGCCGTAACGGTTGGCCAGAATGACGCTTCTCCACTCTGTCTCCTCCTTGGGGTACCTACTCATTAGGGGGCCATACCCCAGCCACTTGTTGGCTCCCAGTTCGTAGGGATCCTCCGGTTTTCGGCGGATCTTCGGCTTCATGGACAGCGCCGCTGCGTCCCCGCTGGATCCATCCACTGGTTGCACCGTGGCGCCGATGATTTTCATCCACTCGTCCCCAAAGCCACTGAGGTTCCCAATCCGCTTGAGATAGCTCTCAACATTGGGGTTCAATCGTGTGAATTCATGGGCAATTCGAACTCGGGCAGTTAGTTCCCGCCGCTGCCACAGTTCCTTCAGGACACTAATCGTCAGGCCCTGTCCTCGACCGATTATGGTGGTGAGTCCCTGCGAATTCAGTCTTCTCAAAACGGTTTTCTGCCGCTGGATCAATTCCTCATTCATTTCAGGCAGCGGCAGGACTTCATAGGTTAGGACACCGGCCGCGAAGCCGAACATCTGTCCCGTCGGCTCTCCGGTGTTTGGATCCTTGAGTAACCCGGGTACATCAGGTGGAAAATTCGCCAGCTCCAAGGCCAAACTGTTGGCCAGAACCTCCTGGCCCTGGGTGATAAAAACCACCGGGTTGTGAGGAGAAACCGGGTCCAGATCCCAGCGGGTACTGGCAAAGAAATTCTTGGTCCTGGGACCGGAAAGCCTGACCCATTCTCCAGGAGCTGCTGCCTCCACCAGTGTTTTGATGTCGGCAAGAGCGCGATCCTTATCTTTAAAATCGACTCTTCCCTGTCGCCCACTCTTGGCTGTGTTGCCTACCCAGGCCCCGTGCAGGTGGCTATCCACAAAACCCGGCACCACGCTTTTACCCTCCAGGTCGATTCTTTTCGTGTTGGGTCCGGCCAGCGAAAGGATGTACTCAGTGGTGCCAACCGCAAGAAAGGTGTCATCTCGAATGGCGACCGCTTCAGCCATTGAAAACTGATCATCCGCGGTTAGAATACGGCCGTTGTACAAAACCGTGTCCGCATACCGTACCACCTCTGGGGGGAGGGAGGCCTGTTGGGCAAGCAGCCCGCTCAGGCCTACAAGGGTAATCAGAAAGACGACAACGACCTTGAAATTCTTTTCTTGCATGGCTAAACCTCCATTGAAACTTTGAACTTTCCCTCACACCTAAACTTTCTCGCAAAACTCCTGGACGACTGAAAGGATTTATTCTCGAGCCTTTCCACAGACCGCACGGGCGGCCGGAGCACCGGATCTAGAGATCGCTACCATGAACACGACCAGACGGCTCAAATGGACATTCATGATCGCTCCTCCCTGTGTAGGCTGAGTTTAAACCACAGGGAAGGGATTTTCCATAGGAAACGTTCACTGGGGTTTCCGCATGTTCCCAGACCGTGGGAGACACCGGAAACCCGGCCATCGAGAACTGTATAAAGAATGTCCTACTTTGAGACGTAAAAAAAGGGGACTGTGATCAACGGAGGAGCGCAGCAGGGAGTAGCGGCGT
>JAUXKG010000472.1 GCA_030624355.1 Acidobacteriota bacterium | reverse complement strand
CCTCGGCAGTGGCGGCTTCCAAAACCTGGTCCTCGGCCGACTCCAGCTTCTGTCGGATCGACCAGCGCAACAGCTTTTCATCATCTACAACCAGAACCGTCTTAGGCCTCATTGCCTGTCACCTTTGTATCCTTTCCTGGTTACCGGAACCTGTGCTCTGACTTTCTTGATAGCAAGATCATGACCACTTGCGATCGCCCCTTGTAACCGGGGGCCAGTGGGTTCAAAACCTCAACCGAGCCCCTCAAAATGGGTTAAACAACCCAGTTTAGGTCATTTCCCCCATATTGCACAGCCCTACCGGCCTTTTCGCGGCTCTCTTTCGGGAGTCACCCAGGGGCTGATCACCTTTAGCCCGGCCAGAATGACCAGAACGGCGGCCCTGAAGTTCAAGCTGCGTTAAGACCTTGGCAGGCGAAGAACGGCTTCGGTCCCCTTGCCGGGCTGGCTGGAGATGGTTATCGACCCGTTGTGGGCCTCGATGATGTTCTTGCAGATCGTCAGTCCCAGACCGGTCCCCTGGGTCTTGGTGGTAAAGAAGGGACGAAAAAGCCGGTCCTGGACACTAAAGGGTATACCGTCTCCGCTGTCCGCCACCATGATGATCACGGAGTCCTCTTCACGACCGAAAAGGCACTCTATCTGGCCGCCTTCCGGCATGGCTTGAGCAGCATTGTGCAGAAGGTTCCAAAGCACCTGCTCAAACATCACCGGGTCCAGGGCAACTTCCGGCTTGCTCTCCCCGCTGAAGAGAAATTTCACCTGGCCAAACGCCTCCTGCCGGCCGGCCGAAGAGACAATATCCTCAACCAGTGCTCTCACATCACAGATCTGCTTTTCAGGATTCCACGGCTTGGAAAGCAGCAGCAAATCCCGGACGGAATTGTCCAACCGCTCCACCTGAAGAAGGATTTCGTCCAGCACGCCACAGATCGATTCATCGGCTGCCAAGTTGTCTCGAAGCACATGGATGGCACCACTGATCCCGGCCAGCGGGTTCTTGATTTCATGGGCAACCGATGCGGCCATTTCTCCAATGGCTGCCAGGTTGCGCGCCTGCAAGACTTCCTCCTGCATCCGTTTGAATCCGGTGAGGTCGTGCACCAGTGCGGTGAACATCACCCGATCTTCCAGACGAATCTCGCTGACGGCAAGGTGCAGAGGGAGGGTGCTTCCATCCTTGCGCTGGCCCAGTACTTCGCGCCCGATGCCGATTATTTTCCGTTGGCGGGTCTTCTGGTAGTTGGAGATATATTCATCGTGCTGACTGCGATCGGGTTCCGGCATGAGAAGTTTGACATTCTTTCCAATGACCTCATCGGATGAGTATCCAAAGATTTCTACTGCCGCTGGATTGAATGATTGAATAGTTCCACTCGGATCTATTGTGATAATTCCGTCAACCGCGTTGTCCACGATTGCCCGGAGCTCAGCTTCGCTTCGCTGCAGAGCCACTTCATTCTTTCTGCGCTCGGTGACGTCCGATCCCGAACTCATCGTCCCCAGGACTTCCCCCTTTTTGTCGTACCACAGGGTGTTGTGCCAGGAGATTAGTCTTTCATCGCCACTGCTGGTCAGAACAGTATTTTCGTAATACTTGACCGGCTCCATTTCCCCACTGACCAATTGAGCAAACACCTCTTGGACTTGCCCCTTCACATGTTCAGGAAGAAATGACTCGAACCAGTTTTTCCCTACAATCTCCTCCTCCGGGTATCCCAGGACCTGGCAGCCTTTCTTGTTGATGAGTCGAACCGTCTGATCAACATTGAGGACCAGAATCATCACCTCAGCCACATCCAGATAAGCCTGGGCCAAATCTGGACCTGACTCCAGCGATTGCCTACTTTTGGCTCCGGTCACTTTCCACCTCTAGTCTGTTCATGGAGAATAATCGAGCTGGCGAGCTGGCCCCAAAAGCGTCATGGCTGCACACGGTTGTCCACCACCGCGCGGAACTACTGACCAGCCTCCCTGACAGCTATCTGAAGACCGTCGTCCCCGCTCCCTTTACCTATCAATCCGCCAGAACCTTCAACATATCCAGCGTAGTAATGATCCCTACGACCTCATCCTTTTCAGTCACGAAGAGCCTGTGGATTCGGCCGGCGATCATAGTCTTAGCAATCTTGTAAACAGGAGTATCGTCCGTCACGGTATAAACCGTTGGTGTCATGATGTGTCGAACCGGCAGTTTGTTATTTCCGATCTTGAGCTGCTGAATCTCTTTCCAATCCACATCCTCTTCCCAACTGCGAACGTAGAAATCTGGATTCGACTGATCCGGAATCACCTCCAGACTTTCACTGGTACTCTGAGCAATGTCGGTCAGAGAAACCACGCCTACCATCTTATTCGAGCTGTCCACCACTGGAACTCCTGAGATCTCTTTTTCCGTCAGGAAGGCAGCCAGCTCCTGAACTGTCATATCATCCTTGACCCTGAATACCTCCCGGTTCATTACATCTCTCGCCACCAGGTCTTTCATGCCCCCCCTTGTTCAGAATTACAGTCACTGGCATTCTTATAACACTGTAGGTCCATGCCAGATTGGCGACATTACCACCTTTAACAACCTGGATGCTAATTTTGTTGGT
>JAUXKG010000312.1 GCA_030624355.1 Acidobacteriota bacterium | reverse complement strand
GTGTGATTCCTTTCCTTCGCTGGTGCAAATCGCTCAACCTCTGCTTCACGATTACGGAGGTCTTCACTCCTTCTGCGGCAAGATCGTCACTGTCCAAGCCTTTGATGACAACGCCCTGGTACGGGAGAAGCTAGAGGGAGATGGGAAGGGGCGAATCCTGGTGGTGGACGGCGGTGCATCAACGGCATGTGCTCTGGTCGGAGATCAACTGGCGCAGATGGGTTGTAACAATGGCTGGTCAGGCATCGTGGTCAATGGCTGCATCCGCGACTCGGCCGACATTTCCAGAATTTCGATTGGAGTGAAAGCCATCAATACCGTCCCCAACAAAAGCTCCAGAAAAGGTATGAAGAACAGCGACATTCCTGTTCATTTCGCGGGGATCACATTTCACCCAGGGCACTATCTGTACGCAGATGTGGATGGAATGATCCTGGCCGACCGGGATCTGCTGGATCCAAAATAAAAAAGGACAGTCTTCCACAACTCGATCTCTTCCCCGAAAGACAGGAGTTGTGCCCTGAATCCCAGATGACCTGCCCTGGCAACGAATTCCTCGGGATTCACCCGATCCAGGTCTTTGGGTGAGTCGTAGTGGATGGGAATGACCAGACCGGGTGACAACTGATGTGAAAAAAAGAGAGCGTCATCCGTACTCATCACCAACCCGCGATCGGAGACGGGAACCAGAAAGCAGTCTGCCTTTGTCTCATCCGGGAGGAGAGCGATCGTTCCTCCGGTCGAGAGAATACGAACACGAGGCAGCTCCAGGGACCAGGTAGTGGAACCGCAAAACGAGCCACTTTAGGAATCTGGGACCCATCAGGAAAGGGACGAAGGCGATTTTCTTCATCTGTAGACTTTACTTCCGTCTGTTTGCAATGTGGAGCCGGATTCCGGATTGAGATCCTCCCGGGTGAAACCAGAAGACACCATACAGGCCAATGATATACTGGAGAAATCGATGTCAGAGGTCGAAAATGTCCAGTTGGCTGAAATGTTTTACAGTCAGATTGCCCGCCCAATTCTGTTTCGTCTGAGTCCGGAGTTCGTGCACGGCAGCACCATCAAGATTGGGTCACTGATCTCGAAATCTTCGATGGCCTGCCGTTTGCTTCGACGGATTTATGATGTTCAGTTTCCGGCTCTAAAAGTCAAAGTCTGGGGGATTGAGTTCAAAAACCCGATAGGTCTGGCCGCAGGATTCGACAAGCACGGCCAAGTCCATCCGCTCATGGCGGCTCTTGGATTCGGGCACATGGAAATAGGATCGGTGAGCCACCGATTCTGGGCCGGTAATCCCTCTCCCACCCTGTTGCGGCTTCCCCAGGACTGGGGTCTGATCAACCGCCTGGGCCTGAACAGTGTGGGCTCGGAGATCGTATACAACCGTCTGCAGAAACTACAATTTCAAACGCCTTTGGGTGTCAACCTGGTTAAGACTGCCGACCCTGAGATTGCCGGGGAAGAGGCAGTCACTGATTACTTTCAGAGCTTTTGCCGCTTCTATCCTGTGGGCGATTTCATTACCTTAAATCTGAGTTGCCCCAACACGGTTGAAGGTAGAACCTTCGAAGATCCTAAACTGTTGGAGCCCTTCCTGAAAAAACTCCAGCAGCACCGGCTTGAAAGCAGCAGCCCGTTCAAACCGGTGCTGGTGAAGATCTCTCCAGACCTGACGGATGATGAACTCGACCAGATTATGGAGTTGTGCCAAAGCCATGAAATAGATGGTTGTGTCATTGGCAACACGACGACCAGGCGTGAGAACCTGAAGACTCCCCAGACGGTCCTAGACAGCTTTGGCTTCGGGGGGGTGAGTGGCAAGCCACTGAAAAAGTATGTTCAGGAGATGGTGGGAAAGGTCTTTCGAAAAACTGGTGGTAAATTTCCCATCGTTGCCCTGGGAGGGGTCGGTTGTGACCCTGAGATGCACCCCGCCCAGGAGGTTTGGGAATATCTGAACATGGGAGCCACTCTGGTCCAGCTGTACACAGGTTTGATTTACCGCGGTCCGTCGCTGTTGTCTGTGGCCAACAAAGGGCTGGTCGACATCCTTCTCCAGAACGAAATCTCCAGTGTGGGCGAGTTTCTAGAGAAGCGACAAGGCCTGGCGAGTGTGAGGCCATGACAAACGCCAAATGCCCGCAGTGTGAATGGCTAGCGGAGATAGATCCACCCCAGGTCGGCACCCTTCAGTGTCCCAGTTGCCGGAGCTTGCATTCCTGGGACGGCTAGCAACTGACGTTGGCGACGGTTCGTTGTCCTTCTTGCGGAGAGAGAATATTGGCCGACGCAATCTCGTATCCTGCCTGTCAGGTAGCCTTGTCATTGGAAGATTAATGAGAGAACCTATGAAGACTCGTCTGCGCTAAAGTGGTGGAGCGAAACTTTTCTCCGAGGTCCAGATGGTAGCTGCTTGTCAAATATTACGCAAGTCGCAGAGAAGCCTGAGCCCTGCTCTGCTTCTGTGGTTTGTTTTGAGCGGCAGCCAGCTGTTTGCCCACAGCATGAGTGTCAGTTTTATTGAAGTCACTCTGGAGGGCAGCCGAGCCCACCTGAAATACCGGCTGCCCCTGGCGGAGCTGGACCTGCTCTTCCTCATAGATGAAAACCTGGACGGAGTCTACCAGCCGGAAGAGGTGGAGAAGGCCGGTCCTCAGATAGACAGCTATCTGCAGGAGAAGGTCAACCTTGTGGTGAATAATCTCCCAGTGGCGCTCGCGACGCAGGAGCGTGCGCTCTGGGCTGACCAGGAGGACCACATTTTTGTGGATCTGTGGCAGGAGATTGTGCTGCCGGAAGAGATCCGCCAGATTGACTTCTCAGTCACGATTTTTCAGGAGCTGATTCCGGACCACAAAACCCTGGTTTTGATCGATTCTGAGGAGGGTTCCCGGCAGTTTGTCTTCGATCAGTCCAATCCGGGTGCCAGTTGGACACCGGAAGATTCCGTATTCTGGGCCCATTTTTTCAATTTTCTGGTGCTTGGAATCGAACATATTTTCACCGGCTATGACCACGTCCTCTTCTTGATTGGAATCCTTTTTCTGGGTCGAACTCTTCTGCAAGTGGTCAAAATCGTGACCTCTTTTACCGTGGCACACAGTCTCACATTGGTAGTGGCTACCCTGGGTGTTGTCACTCCCAACGCGCAGCTGGTTGAAGTAGGAATCGCCCTGAGCATCGCCTATATCGGGCTGGAGAATCTGATCGAAAAGCACTGGACCCGAGCCTGGCACATCACTTTCTTTTTCGGACTGGTGCATGGATTTGGTTTTGCCAACATTTAAAAGGAGATGGAACTCTCTTCGACTCAGCTGGCCAGCTCACTATTCTCTGTCAACCTTGGCGTGGAAGTGGGACAGGTCCTGATCGTCGGCATGGCTTTCCCGCTTCTGCTGTTGGTTCGCAGATATGAGTGGCGCATGTGGGTGATTCGCAGTGTCTCGGCATGCATCTGTGGGTTCGGTGTGTTCTGGTTTTTTGAAAGGATCCTAGCAGTCTAATGTTTATTCGAAAGGGACTTTGTGTCTTGGCAGCCTGTCTTTTCTGTCTTTCCTCTTCTGTGTGGCCTCACTCTGTGATGGGGCCGGTTGAGGTCAACCGCATTCTGAAGAGCCTCCAGAAATCTCGAGAGACTCTGGATGGACAACCTTCCCAGGAGGAGAGAGAAGAAGCGGTTTTTAACATCGCCTTTGAGGCCTATACCTTGATGAAGCTGATCAATACCGAGATTGAGGCTCATGGAGACCAGCAGCGGAGGCACGTCAATCTGGCCGTGAGACGTTCCCAGGGAATGGGAGCCGGGATTCGCTATATCGAGAACAAATATTTCTATCTATATGATTTTGAGGAGGTTGAAGAATATCTTAAGATCGCCCCCCAAGGAAAATATGCCGCTGTGGCCAGCTTTGCACTGATTGAAGGGTCCTTCTACCAGCGGTCGGAAGGGGAAAGCGATCCGGAGGCCCTGCTGAGTCAGCTGGAAGAGAAGAAGCAGTTTTTGAAACAGTACCCGGGCTTCACCAGGCGGTCTGAACTGGAAATGTTGCTGACTCTGGATTACTACGAACTCTACTTTGCCTACCAGGAGAGAAATGATGTGAGCAAGACCAAGGAAT
>JAUXKG010000334.1 GCA_030624355.1 Acidobacteriota bacterium | reverse complement strand
GCTTCCAGGATGTGGAATTACTGCCCAAACCGGCCCAACAGCCTGTGCCCATCTACATTGCTTCCAATCCGAAAGAGGAACGGGTGGGGGCCTCGGGTGTTGAGCGGGTCCTGCGCCGAATCGCCAAGTACAGCGACGGATGGCAAACCACCGGCACATCGCCCCAGACCTTTGCTGAGCGTTTTTCCAGGATTCAGGAGTATGCAGCCCAGGAAGGCCGTGATCCTTCTCAACTGGAATTTTCCATGCACCTGTCGATCAACATCAACGACGATCCGGAAAAGGCCTTGAAGGAGGCCACGGAGTGTCTGGGACAGTACTTTCCAGCCCAGTACCGGCTCCGCAAGAAAAAGGATTCCTGGATTGTCTATGGCTCTCCTGAAACCGTGATAGAAAGAATCCGGTCCTACTTAGACGCCGGGTGCACTCTACCCCTGGTTCGGTTTGTGTCGCGCGATACGCAGGAGCAGATGGAACGCTTTTTCAACGATGTCCTGCCTGCCTTTCAGAAGGGCTAGGAGCCTGTCCGAGGATGTGGCACGCCTTGATCCACGAAAGAGCGAAAACTGCACACAGATGGTCGAGATCGGATGATTCAGAAGTATCCAGCTAGCCTCCTGGCCTGGTCCCTGATGGCTGGGCTGGTCCTGGTGGCCTGCGGGTCCGGCTCCCCGGAATCGGAGCCGGGGCGACCCACCACCGTGAGCGAGTCGGTGGATGCCTCCACCAAGGTCCCACCCGTCAGAGTGCTGGCACCAGCGGCCAGCTACGATACACACCGTTGGGAAGCCACCTTGCTGATGGCGAATGTCTGGCAGGAACTGGGCTTTGATGTCGAGGTACGGGGCTTCCCTGACTTCGCCACCCTTTTGTCCACTGTCTCTTCGGAACCTTCCCTATGGGAGGCCTACGTGACGGGCTACCTGGGAAGACCCCAAAGACTGGATCCCGATGAGCTGCTGTACCGGCCCTTCCACTGTTCAGGAATCATGGAGTTCGGTGCCAACCTGGTGGGTTACTGTAATCCGCAATACGATGCCGTGGTGGAGGCCCAGCGGTCCACCCTGAATCAGGAAGCCCGGCGGGAGCTGGTCTACCGGGCCCAGGAGATCCTGGCTCGGGACATCCCGATGTTCGTCCTTTTCCACAGGCGACCGGTATTCGCCTACAACCAGAGCGACTTCGAACACTGGACACCGGTGGTGGGACGGGGCTTGTGGAACTTGTGGAACATGCTCAACGTCACTCCCAAAACCGATGATCGGACCTTGACGGCTGGCTGGGCCACCGATATCGCCACCACCAACCCCCTGGCACTGGACGCAGCCGTGGAACCTCTGCAGTGGACATACGACACCCTGGCCCGAATCGGCCCCCGGGGCACACCCGTTCCCTGGGCGGCAAAGAGCTGGAGCGTTATAGATGACACCACGGTGGACGTCACCCTGCGGCAGGGGATGAGATTCCATGATGGTGAGCCGGTGAGGGCACAAGACGTCAAATTCAGCTTCGACTTTATTAAGGAGCATGGCGCAGCAGGCCATTTTCCGGCGGCCCTTTCCCCGATCGCAAAGGTCCAGGTCCTGGATGCTCGCACTGTGCGCTTCAAGCTGTCAGAACCCCATGCCCCTCTTTTCTTCACCACCTTCACGCTGATCTATATTCTCCCTCAACACATCTGGGAGGTGGAGGTAGACCGTCAGGGAGTCGATTCTCCAGCCAGGTGGAACAACCCGGCCCCGGTGGGGAGCGGCCCCTTCAAACTCATCTATCATCGCCGTGGTGAGGAACTCCTGTTAGAGGCCAACAAAGAGCATTTCCATCCTCCCAATATAGACGCCCTCCTGATAGTGGCTCACTCCAACATCGACGCTGTCTTCGCCTCGCTCATGAGTGGAACGGTCGATTTTCCGGATCGCAGCATTGCCGCCCTCAACGTCCCTGAGGCCCGGGCAGCTCCCCACCTGGGGTTGGTGGACACGCCCGATCATGGAATCTCAGCCATGGGATTCAACTTAAGACGTCCGCCCTTCAACGATCTCCAGTTGCGGCGTGCCCTGGCCCACACCCTGGACCACGACACCGTGGTGGAAGCGGTGCTGGGTGGCTTCGGTGAGCCAGGCCGGGGAGTGATTGCCCCCTCCAACCAGTTTTGGCACAATCCGGAATGGCAGAGGTGGTTCGAGGAAGACTACCGATTCGACAAACTGGAGGCCCGTCGAATCCTGGAACAGGCCGGCTATCGCTGGGACGGCCAGGGCAAGATCCATTATCCCGCCAGCGGCCCTCCTGTGCCTGAGTAAACGGGACGAAGATGCTCTGATGAGAAGTACCACGGCGCAGCTATCTCCTTCAGCAGCGAAAAATAGAGACTGTGCTTCTCTCCTCACCTGTCGCCTGGCTGATGAATCCTTTCTGACAGTTTTTGCAATCCCGCCTTGAGTCCCTTGGCTGTTCTAATAAATGATCTCTCTGGATTCTGCACAAGTCTGTGCAATCCTGCCCTTAGCCCCTTGACCACTCGAACCAAAGAGTTCTCAGGCGACGGGTGACTATCGTCCTCTTCACCTGCCAGGTACTCTCTTAGCCTTAACCGCTGAGCCCCCTCCAACTGCTGGAATTCCACACCAATAGAGTAGACAGATCGGACCACCATGGTCCCGTTCACATAGGTGGGTCGATCGACCGAATCTGAACGAACAACCCATCCACTTGCGTACACATGCTGTGAGGGGGACAAACGAAGATCTAGTTCCAGTTTGTTACCCACCTGTAGCTCAAGATCAGTTTTAAAAAAGACTCCCCCTAGACCGACGTTGATGGTTTCGGAAGTGTCTTGCCGTCCGATCAACCTAGTCTGATTGGCCTGAGTCACCGAAAAAAAGAAGGGGATCGCCATGTGAAGCCGGGGATCTTGACGCCTCTCCACTCCCTTTCCGAGTATCGAGACTTCCATTTGCCGACCATGAAAGGATGTACTGATGATCTCACTCTTCCACCAGAGGGAACGATAGGATTCATCCCAATATTGGATCTTGGCTCTTTTCCCCACTTGAAACGGGGGCGAGGGAGACTGGTTAAACTCCAAACTCAACTTGCCCTGAGACACTTTCTTGAGCTTGCCGGCGATCTTGTCGGATTTCTGTGGAATCAATACAGTGGACCCCTTCTTTAGATATGGGTTGATATCATACTGGCCACTATCCACGGTCGCGTCAGAACAGGCACCTCTTGGGCTGAACTTGGGCAGAACGGATTCTGTTGTGGTCAGAAGTTTGTTTCTCGCTGATTTCTTATTCTTCATAATGACCTCTGACTCGCAATAGCTGTGCCAACGGCTGCAGAGGTCACCTGTTGGGGAGAGTCGAAACCTTTTGAAAACAACTAATTACGAACTCACAGCAGTATCGGAAAGAATTTTAAAGCGTGATCGCGATCACACCCTTTTCCAAGCCGACTGTCTACTCAGGATTACTGGTGTCCCAAGTTTTCACGGAATATTTCCCTAGGTAAGGCAGAAAGGGGGCAGAAAAGAAGTGCGAGAGGTCTAGTCCTGAAACTCAGTTCTTTTTACTGGCAGCCATTTGGTCAGCAACGATGCGATCAACCTTTTTCTGAACCTGTGTCTTTACCAGATCCATGTCCTGATAGAGCACGACACCGTCATCCACACTCAGTTTTCCTGCGACATACACTTTATCGACATTGTCACTACTGCAGGAAAATACCAGCGTGGCCGCCGGGTCAAAGACGGGGCCCGTGGTCGGGTTTTTCGGATCGACAATCAGAAAATCTGCATATTTCCCCGGGGCCAGACTACCGACCTTGTCATCGACACCGAACACCTCCGCAGTCTTCAGGGTATGCAGGCGCAAGATATCCATGGGTTGCATGCCTCTGGCATTACGGTCCCTCATACGCAGACCATAG
>JAUXKG010000062.1 GCA_030624355.1 Acidobacteriota bacterium | reverse complement strand
GGGGGAGGATGTTTTCGTTTCGGGAAGCCCGACCTCTGCTTCCAAGAACCTGGAGAAAGTGGTGGTCAGTGCTCTTCGAGTGATCGATGGGACGGCCCTCATCCAGGTCGATCGGTCCATCGAGCCCGCTAATACCGGCAGTCCCTTTGTCACCCAGCAGGGAAAGGTGGTGGGAGTCGCCAGTTACAAAATGGGCACAGAGGGCGAAAACCTGGGGTTTGCGATCAGCGTCAAGGAACTGAAGGCCTTCATGTCGGGGCAGACACCGGCCAGCAGCTGACATCTGGCCACTCCACTCGAGAATCGCGGGCCGTAAACAGCGGTAACTCCTTTAATTTTAATAGTTAGTTGAAAACCGCTTGAATTACTATAGATATAGTATTTTCTCCGGGGCCGGCCTTCCTCTTGAAGGTGAGCGCTCGGCTGTCAGTCGTCAGCTGACTGGCAGTACCAACAACTCCTGCTGGGCCGGTGTAGTCACCTCGGGGCCTTGCTCTCCTAGATAGACGTTGATCTCGCTGCGCACGCCGAACTCACCCGGGAGATAGATTCCTGGCTCGATAGTGCAGCAGATTCCTGGAATGGCCAGTCGCGTGTCGTGGGTCTCCAGATTGTCAAAGTGGAGACCGTTGCCGTGCAACTCGCTACCCAAGTTGTGCCCGGTGCGATGAAGAAAGAACTCCTGGTAGCCCGCCTGACGAACAACCTCACGAACGGCGTCGTCGACTTCCCAACCCTGGGGAGGAGTGGCAGTCTGAAAACGCTGGCGCAGGAAATCGACTCCCCGTTCACGACTGCGCCGCACCACCTCGAAGACCTCCCGAAGCTGTTCCGAGGGTGATGGACCAAACAACCCGGTCCACGTGATATCGGCGTAGACACTGTCCTCGCCAGCAGCTTTGGCCCACAGATCAATGAGCAGGAAGTCGCCCTCTCCGATCCTGGAGTCCGCTTGCGGTCCGGGTTGGTAGTGAGGGTCGGCACTGTTTTCGTTGACGGCCACGATGGGAGGATGTTCGCTGGCCAGGCCCTCTTCTCGAAAACTGTCGAGGATCATTTTCTGGACACTTAGTTCGGTGGGCGAGTTCCCAAGAGAGATCTGCCGGCCGGTCTGTTCGAAGGTCCGGCTGACAATCGTGGTCAAGGTCTGAGCGGTCTGCCGGTGTTGCGCGAGTTGAGCGTCCGTCCAAACCGACTCGAAGTGCTGAATGAGATCCCCCGAGGAAATTACCCGGGTTCCATGGGAGCGAACTAGATCCACCGTACCTCCGTCCACTCGAGAAATATCGGGAATGGCCCCCTTTTCCGAGTACTGCATGGCAACACTATCGCAGTCGTTCAAGAGCTCTTGGAGGCAGGTCTGCAGTTGCTGCCAGGAGAGGTAGACTGCCTTTCTTCCCGGCAGATGGTCCAGGACGGTGGACTCTATTCTGTGGACAACCTTTTTGGGTTCCCCAGTCGCTGCGATCAGGTAGAACCAGCGCCGGGTGCCCAGATGATCCGACCGAAGCTGCAGAATGCGGGTGGCGATCGGATCCACGTCGTGAAACCCGTAGAAAAGCCAGGCCGGTATCTTCAGCTAATTGAGCGTTTCTTGGATCTCGGGGATCGGTACTCCCTTTTTCCCCATCACGACACTTGTTGGTAGCTGTTCAAGATTGTGTTTCTGATGGTGTTGGCCAATACCTCCAGATCCAGATCTTGGTAGTTTTCAAACTCCATCGGTGAGTGAATGATCATCTGCATGGAGCCCGGGGAGATGAGAATCGATCCACGCGCCAAGCGTCGATGCGCTCCGATGATGGTGACGGGCACGATGGGCGCACTGGCATATCGCGCCAGCAGCAGACTGCCTCGCTTGAAGGGAGCCACGGTGTCTCCAGAGGTACGCCTTCCCTCAGGGTAGATCACAAAGGATATCCCCTCTTCAATTCTGCGGGCGGCATGTTGGAAGCCCCTGAGAGTCTGACGGTGATTCTGGGGGTCGACCGCAATGTTTCCAGCACGCCGCAGGTGCCAACCCAGGAAGGGGATACGGAACAGTGAGGCCTTGGCGGCAAAGCGGAACTGGAAGGGAAGCCAGGTCAGGAAGGCCCAGTGGTCAAACATACTCAGATGATTGGCAACCAGAATGTAGGCCTTGCTCCGATCCAGCTTCTCCAGTCCTTGGATCTCCACTCTGACTCGTGAGACCCACACTATGAATCGGCTCCAGGTTCGGGCACACCAGTGTTGGTACCGCCCCGTTCGATCGAGTAGAGAGAGCGCCATGCTGAGACAGGCCATTACCGCAGTCCACAGTAGAATCAGCGGCACACGCCAGATTGCATTCGCCTTGACAAGAAAAACCATTCTACCGAATAGACTAACATTTGCTGAAGGGACTTTGAGACGATATTTCGGAGTCGTCCTTGGCACGATCCTGCACCGGGAATAGAGCCGTAGGAACAGGAGTGTCCGATCACGCGAAAGTGCTATCATAGCCGGCGTGGCGGCCACGCTTTACCTTGTTGATGGAATGTCCAACATCTACAGGGCCTACCATGCGATTCAGGGGTTGACCAACAAACAGGGACTTCCCACCAACGCCGTGCTCGGCTTCACCAACATGCTGCGCAAGCTGATCGAGGAGGAGAAGCCGGACTATTTGGGGGTCGCTATCGATGTTCCCGGTCCCACCATCCGACATGAGCGCTATGCCGATTACAAGGCCACCCGGCGCCCCATGCCCGAGGATCTGGTCCAGCAGATTCCCTACATCCTGCAGGTTTGCGAGGTTCTGCGAATTCCCGTGATTTCCTGCGAAAGGTACGAGGCAGACGATGTGATCGGCACCCTGGCGCGCCAGGCTGTGGAAGAGGGACTGCAGGTGGTGATGGTGACCATCGACAAAGACATGTTTCAACTGGTAAGCGATCAGGTCACCCTCCTGGACACACGCACCATGACCCGCTTGGACCCATCGAAGGTGGAGGAAAAGTTTGGGGTGATGCCCGAAAAAGTGGTTGATGTTTTGAGTTTGGTTGGAGACCCGTCGGACAACATACCCGGAGCTCCGGGTATAGGCCAGAAGGGGGCTCGACAGCTGATCCTGGAGTATGGAGGTCTTGACAACCTTCTCTCCTCTCGTGACCAGATCTCTCGCAAGAGCTACCGTGAAAGCCTGCAGGAAAATGAAGAGCTTATTCGCCAGAGCCTTGATCTGGTCACGATTCGAAAGGACTTGCCGGTGGAGTTGAATCTGGATGAACTGAGGTTGTCGGAACCTGAGTACGAGGGAGCGCGAAAGCTGTTCGCAGAACTGGAATTTTCTGCTCTGCTTGAGGCCTTTTCCCCCACACGTGAGACGGTTCAAGCAGATTATCAAAGGCTTGAAACCGTTCAAGAGTTGCATGAGCTGGCCGCGCGAATCAAGGGCAAGACCGCCGGTCTAGCCCTTCTCTATTCTGTGAACAACCATTCGCCAACGCTGCAGGCCATGGCCGTGTGTGAGGGAAAGCGAAGGGCCCTGTCGATTCCTCAGGAATTGCTGGAGAGGCACCCTTCTGAGGTTGCCCATTTGCTGAGCCAACCGAGAGAGTGGATTATTCACGACTTGAAGACCTTGCACCTTTTCGTCCGGCTTCAGGGCTGGACGCTGCCCAACGACCTGCAGGACACGATGTTGATGGCCTATCTGGTGAATCCCAATTCCAACGATTTCTCGTTGGAGAAACTGACACTGGAGTACCTGCAATACAAGTTAACGAAGGCTGAGACGGAAGAGGAAGGGCTGTTTGGTGAAGAGGCAGTCCATTCTTTGTGCGAAAGGGCCGATCTTACCCTTCAACTTCGCGAGGTTTTGGCCCCGCAACTTGAGGAGAAGAACCTGGAGAATCTGCTTCGTGAGATAGAAGGACCTCTGGTCGGGGTCCTGGTTCGGATGGAGGAACACGGAGTGAAGGTGAATTGTGAACTACTTGCTCAGATGTCCGGTGAATTGGCACGGGACATTCAGGAGCTCACCGGGAAGATATACGAGATCGCGGATGAGGAGTTCAATATTAATTCTCCCAAGCAGCTTTCCGTTGTCTTGTTTGAAAAGCTCAATCTTCCTCGGGCGAAAAAGACTCGCAAGGCAGGCCACTATGCCACCGGAGTAGAAGTTCTTGAGGAGTTGGCAGCGACTTACGAGATTGCTCGTCTGATACTGGATTACCGGGAAATGACCAAGCTCAAGAACACTTATTTGGATGCCTTGCCCAGATTGGTCAATCCCCAAACCGGCCGTATTCACACCTCCTACAATCAAACGGTAGCAGCCACCGGTCGGCTTTCCTCCAGCCATCCCAACCTTCAGAACATTCCCATCAGGAGTGAACTGGGACGGAAGATTCGACGGGCCTTCATCGCCGAGTCGGGGTATTCGATTCTGGCGGCCGATTACTCACAGATCGAACTGTGCGTCATGGCTCACCTGTCCGAGGATCCTGTTCTGGTGGATGCCTTTCTCAAGGGAGAGGACATTCACGAGAGGACGGCCCGTGAGGTCTTTGGAATGCAGGCCCTGATGAATCCTCACGAGTACCGGCGTCATGCCAAGGTCATCAACTTTGGAATCATGTATGGTCTGAGCGCCTTCGGCCTGGCCCAGAGTCTGAAAATCGACCGTCTGGAAGCTCAACGGTTCATCGATGATTATTTCAAGAGGTATCAGGGGGTGAAGGCTTGGATCGAGGAGACTCTGGAAGAGGTTCATGAGAAGGGATATGTCACCACCTTGTTTGGACGCATCAGACCGATACCGGAGATTCAGAGCAAGAACCGGAACCTGAGAAACTTTGGGGAGCGTACGGCGATCAATGCTCCCATTCAGGGGACGGCTGCCGATCTGATCAAGAAGGCGATGATTTCAATTGATCACGAGATATCCCGGAGAAAGATGAAGAGCAAACTCATCATGCAGGTACACGATGAGCTCGTCCTGGAGGTCGAGGACAGTGAAGTGGAGCAGATGCGCGCGCTTGTTAGAGCGAAAATGGAAGGTGTGGAAGACTTGATAGTACCGCTTCAGATTGACCTGGCTGTGGGTTCTTCCTGGTTTGATGCTAAATAAAGTATGATTTGGGAACAGAAAACGGGTAATTTCGTATAAAATATTAAGGAAGAGGCGGGGACGACCGGTAGCATGAGAGAGTTTTCCCGAATCAGCCAGCAGTTATGAGCTATACCGCGCTGTTAGAGAGCTTCTCAGGAATTGAAGACAATCGGTTGATCTCGGCCTACCTGGAAGGCAATGAAGACGCTTTTGAGGTCTTGGTAGGCCGCTATCAGAACAAGCTCACCAACTACCTGAATACCTTAATTCACGATTACGATCTGGCGGTGGACCTGTCTCAGGAAGCCTTTATTCGTGTTTACCAGAACGCCGATCGTTATCGAGGAGAGTACCAGTTCTCCACCTGGCTCTATCGTATCGCCACCAATCTGGCCATCGACGAGATGAGACGGCGAGAGCGAAAAGGCCGCTTCTTTTTCCATAACGTACTGAACTGGTTCGACGAAGGTCAGACTTATCCCTTGCCCGATGTACGAAACTGTCCCGAGACAGATTTGGATCGTACGGAAAAGTTGAAGTCGCTTCAGAGAGCGATCGATTCACTGCCCAAGAAGTACCGATTGACCTTCGTGTTGCGTGAGGTGCAGGAGCTTTCCTATGAGGAGATCAGCCGGATTCTGAATATCTCCCTGGGCACCGTCAAGTCGAGAGTCCACCGGGCCAAGATGATGCTCAGAGAGCGGCTGTCGGGGGTTTTATGACCTGTAGGGAAGTAGAGCGACTGCTGATCGACGAGAAGAGGATGAATGATCCGGAGGTGCTGGATCATCTTCGCGAGTGTCCCGACTGTGAACAGCTCCGTGCCGAGTTTCTTTCCATGGAAGAGTTGAACAGGCTTTTGCGGGACCGGGTGCAGGCCCCTTCCGACTTCGCTTCCAGGGTTTCCGAAGCTCGCCGCCGCATGAGCGGTTGGAGGGTCTGCTGCAGGCCGGCGTTTGCTTTGGCGGTGCTGGCGTTGGTTTCGCTGATTGTGGTTTGGGCAGCAGGGCTGAAACTGGATTTCTCCAGTCCGGAGAAGGCATGGGTCTCCTCTGCAGTTCTGCCAGGCGCAGAATCTTTGCCGGAAGTGAGGATGGAAGCAGAATGGATCAGTCCCCCCCCGAAGGCCTATGTGGATGTGGCGGTAGGCAATTCTTCCGGACCTGGATATGTCGTGCGACTGCCGTCTAGAATTGAGATCCGGAGAACCGAATTACACGCGGAATCCCACTTGAAAAATGTTAGCTACTGACAAACAAGAGAGCAGGAACCCGAAAAGAGAGAAGAGCAATAGCGTGGGCCTGAACACCTGGCTGCAATCTTTGCGCTCTTTACTTGCTAGCTCGGTCCTTATGTTTGTCTGTTGCCTGATCTTCGTGCAGGGGCAGGACACTTTTCGCCACTCGATGGTCACAGTCCATCTGGATCACGAGTTTGCCGGAGTCGTGCACGAACGGCATTACATTCCCCAGATTAAGGTTCATGAGGTGATGGAGTTGAAGGGTGTAGTGATCGACTCCCAGGGTCACGTGGCCTGCTATGTAGGCAATCACTGGCCGCAACTCAGTCTGGCTGGCACTGACCTGCAGGTCCAGGTGGAAGATTCGGCTGGAAACCGCCATCCGGCTGTTCTGGTGGGAGTCGATGAGCGCATTGCTGTGGTGGTGTTGAAGTCTGATCAGATGAAAGGCCGGGAACTGCAACTTGGGTCGCAGTCAGCGGGGACCGGACTTCAATTTGTGTCCCTCAGCGATGGGGATTGGGAGCTCAGCCGGCCGACAGTGGTCAAAACGAACAAAGGGCGTGCGCCCTTCGAGGAAATACAGATTGCCGGGGTCGGCACAGACGACTCATTGATGGAAGGTGGTTTTGCGCTCAATACGAAACAGCAACTGGTCGGGATCGTTACCCGGGCCCATTCCCATCTTTTCAGCCGGACGATCCGGGTCTGGGAAGTCGTGCCGGCACAGGTGGTTCACGATTCGGTGAATAGGATCCTGCGGGAGGGGAAAAATATTCGAGCCGGATGGCTGGGAATCATGTTTGGTTCCGGTTCTTCCCGATTGGCTGTCGAGAAAGTGATACCGAACAGTCCTGCAGAAAGAGCGGGACTCAGACCTTTTGATGTCATCCTTGGGGTGGATGAGCAGCCTCTGGAACGACACACTGAGTTGGCACAGGCGATCCGCTGGAAAGGCGCGGGGGGTCAACTGACTCTGTCTGTTCTTCGCCAGGGCCAGGCTCACGAGTTGTCGGCTCTTCTGGCCGAATGGCCTCACCGGGACCCCTCGTCGATTTCCTATCGACTCGAAGTCCCTCCCGTCTGGAACAGTGAAGGCAAGCCTGAGGAGCAGGTTCGAATCTATCGGGCAGTTTTACCACCACACCTGAATCTTGGGTTGAGAGTGGATCCCCTCACGCCCCAGCTGGCTAAATACTTCGGGTGTCCGAAGAACAACGGTCTGTTGATCAATTCGGTTCAACCGGACAGCCTGGCACATCAGGCGGGATTTCAAGCGGGTGATGTGCTGACTCAGGTCAACGACCAGGAGGTTTCCTCGCATGCAGACATCGAGGACAGCCTCAGAACCACCGAGAACGGAATCATTGTGATCCGGTTTGTTCGAGACGGCCAGATTCGCTCGCGCAAGGTAGTTCTTCAGTAATCTCCTCTTTGCGACTCGGCTCCCAGATAACTGTCTTGACCACGGCCCTGAAGTTCAAGGAAAATGAAGGGTTCGACCTATGCAAAGTATCGCAGTTCGTGGTGCCCGAGAGCACAATCTGAAAAATATTGACCTGGACATCCCGCGCAACCAGTTGACGGTCATTACTGGTTTGAGTGGTTCCGGGAAGTCCAGCCTGGCCTTTGACACCCTCTATGCGGAAGGTCAACGACGCTACATTGAATCCCTTTCCACCTATGCCCGTCAGTTTTTAGAACAAATGGAAAAACCCGAGGTGGATTCCATCGAAGGGCTTTCTCCTGCCATCTCCATAGAACAGCGGACGACCAGAAGGAACATCCGATCGACAGTGGGGACCATCACTGAGATTTACGACTACCTGCGGCTCTTGTTCTCAAGCGTAGGTGTTCCTTACTGTCCTGTCTGCGACAAGCCGATCACCAGGCAGTCGATTGATCAGATTGTGGAAAGGATCTTCGAACTCCCCGACCACAGCCGGGTCTTGATATTGGCCCCTGTGGTGCGGGAGAGAAAAGGGGAGTTCAAGAAGCAATTTGAAAAGTACCTCAAGGAGGGATATCTCCGAGCTCGGGTCGATGGATCGATGGTGAGCCTGGAAGAGCCGCCGGAATTGGACAAACGGAAGAACCACAGCGTGGACATAGTCGTCGACCGGCTCCTGATCCAGAGAAGCCTTCGGAATCGAATGGAAAGTGCGGTGCGCCACGCTATCCGAATGACCCAGGGACTGGTTACGGCATCGGTGATCAATGGTCCGGAAACCCTTTTTTCCGAGACCATGGCCTGTATAGACTGCGGGATCAGTATTCCCACCTTGGAGCCCCGGACCTTCTCCTTTAACAGCCGTTTTGGAGCCTGCCTTCACTGCCAGGGAACCGGATTTGAGTTGCAGGTCAACATGGGGAGAATCGTAGAGAATCCCGAAGCGCCCCTGGGGCAACTGAGGCTGGCTCTTTCCGATAAGGAGTTTGGGTACTTCTTCCGAGAATCAACCAAGGCGCTGCTTCAGGAGTTCAATGTTGATCCCAAGACTTCCTTTCAGAAATATCCTGGGAAGCTATCCCAGGCGCTGCGGCAGGGAATTGATCAACCACTGCAGTTTCAATACGAAGGCTACTCCTATCGTTCTGCTTTCACAGGACTGAATCGGTGGCTGACCAACAAGATTCAGTCGGTAAAAAGCAACAGACGGCGGCAGCAACTGGCCGCATTCATGACCGAAGATTGCTGCCATTTCTGCGGAGGCAGCCGCCTGTGTCCGGAAAGCCGCGCGGTGAGGGTCAACGATCTTCGCATCTCCGACTACTGTCAGCTCACCCTGGATGAATGTCTGGAGGCTGTCGGGGAGGTCGCGCTCTCCTCGCGGGAAGAGGCCATTGCCGGGCAGGTGCTGCAGGAAATTCGTCATCGACTGAGATTCATGCTCGATCTAGGTCTCTCTTATCTGACTCTGAATCGAACCGCAGCTTCGCTATCTGGGGGAGAGACTCAACGGGTTCGTCTGGCGACCCAGATCGGCTCCCAGCTGCAAGGGGTGCTGTATGTCCTGGATGAACCCTCCATCGGTCTTCATGCTCGAGACACCCACAACCTGATGGTGGCCC
>JAUXKG010000478.1 GCA_030624355.1 Acidobacteriota bacterium | reverse complement strand
GGGTATCGCAGTTCCTGGGAAAGTCCTCTGGGGGAGTTCACATGGGATATCTTTGCAGACAATGACAGACCCTGGAGTGGAGATCATGGGATGGACTACCGGCTGGTTCCGGGAGTTTTAGTCTCGAATCGCAAGATTACACTCCAGGATCCGGCCCTCTACGATTTGACCGTGGCGGTGCTTGATGAATATGGCATTCCCAAGCTTCCCGAGATGATTGGACAGGACTGCCTGGGTCCGTAGCAAGCGGGGCACTAAGGAGAACTGATTATGTTTGGTTCGAAGATCAAAATTGACAAAGACCTCCTTGAAAAAGTGAAACGGTACTCCAAGATTGCAGGTTACTCCTCGGTGGAGGAATTTATCACCCACGCTCTGGAGAAGGAGATCGAAAAACTGGAAGACGCCGATTCCGACGAAGAGATCAAGAAAAGGCTCAAAGGGCTGGGCTATATTTCCTAGGGTCATAGCTTGAATACCTTGATTAGCTTGATCAATCGATTCCTGACGGGCCTCTTTGGTCTGATCTCCTGGCCGCTGTGGCTCTTGGGTTCTATGGGGGTCTTGGTTGTCGTCTCCTTTCTGAGTGCCCTTCTGGCACTGTGGATCTTTGGTCGGTATTCCAATCAGGAAGCAATTCGCACTCTCCGGAACAGAATTCGGGGGAACATGTTGGCGGTTCGACTGTTCAGGGATAGCGTCTCGGTCGTGGTGGCACTGCAGGTGAGCATCATTAGGGATACCCTCACCTATTTGAAGTACTCACTGGTTCCCCTTCCGGTTTTGTTTGTTCCTTTTTTGCTGATCCTCATCCAGCTGGATATGCACTTGACGCTTCGCCCCCTGAGGCCTGGAGAGTCTGCTCTAGTGAAGGTCAAGTTCGCCACAGCTGTTGGACCCGAAGATCTTGTCAGCCTGGAGACTCCCAAGGAGGTGAAGGTTGAGACTCCACCGGTGAGGATTGCGGACCTGACGGTGGTGGTCTGGCGTATCCGCGCGGAGGAGCCGACCCGCGACTTTGTCACCATTCACTGGCGTGATCGAACGGTTCAAAAGGAAGTCATCGTGGGAGACGACAAAGGTTCAGTGTCCGCGCTGCGTACCGGCAAGTGGACTGAAGTGCTGCTCAATCCAGGAGAACCTCCTATCCAGGGACCGACTGTAATCGAGTCGATCCGGGTGGACTATCCGAGACGAGAACTTTCTTTCTTTGGCTGGAAAATTCACTGGCTGATTTTGTTCTTTCTGTTCTGTACCGTCTTTGGATTCGCTCTAAAGGGAGTTTTGGGAGTGGAAATTTAGCAGTGCTGAAACACCTCTTCCGGAAGAAACAATTGGAGGAAGAAATCATTGTCGTCTCAGGGCTGCCTCGCTCGGGGACTTCCATGATGATGGGCATGCTGAAAGCAGGGGGAGTAGAGATTCTCACGGACCGCGTCAGAAAACCGGATGAAGATAATCCCAAAGGATATTTTGAGTTTGAACCGGTCAAGCAGCTGGCCAAGGACAGGAGTAAGTCGTGGCTGGAAGATGCGCCGGGTAAGGCGGTCAAGGTCATCTCTGAACTCCTCAAGGAACTGCCCTCGGGTTGTCGGTTCAAGCTGATTTTTTTGAATCGGGATCTGGAAGAAGTCATCGCTTCTCAAAATAAGATGCTGGTTCGCCGGGGAGAGCCGCCAGACTCCGTCGATGACGACAGTATGAGGGTTCTCTTTGAAAAACATTTAAGGAAAGTCAAACAGTGGCTTCAGCAGCAGGGAAACTTCGAAGTGATTAGTGTGGATTACCAGGAGGTCCTCAAAGATTCGAGGAGTCATGCTGAGCGCATTGCGGCATTTCTTCAAAGAGATCTGGAGGTTGAGAAGATGGCCGCCGTTGTGGACAGACAGCTTTACCGCAATCGAAGCTGAAAATTGCAGGTCACTCTTGCGCCCCCGCCTGTCGGAGTAACTCGACGATTTCGGCGTGCTCCGCAAACATCGCAGACATCAGGGCGCTCCACCCCTCCTGGTTTTTCGCGTTCACATCCGCACCTGCCTCCAACAAGGCTTTCACGATCTCGGTTTGGCCTCCTCCGGCGGCAGTCATCAAGACGGTCCAGCCTTGCTTCAGCAACCTTGTGTTCACATCTGCGCCCGCAGTCAAGAGAGCTTTAACTGTGGCAGGGTGACTTCCCAAGACAGCCGCCCCCAGGGCGCTGTTGCCTACTTCATCTATCTCATTCGCATCTGCACCCTCTTGGAGCAAAGCCAGAACCTGGTCGGTCTGACCTATCCTTGCCGTCTGCACCAACGTGAGTTTTACCGGTTCTGGCAACTCTGAATCAACCTGAGGCGAACAGGCCGGGATGAGAATGAGCAAGGCAACGAACACGGCGAAAATCAGTCTGGCTGCCATGGGAACCTCCTTTACAAAGATCTAGGTCTTCCAAACCAAATCAGGCATTTCCTCAAACTTGACGACACACCCCCATGCTTTCTCTGATAACTGTTCCACCCGGAGGACGGTCCCATCTGCGTTT
>JAUXKG010000167.1 GCA_030624355.1 Acidobacteriota bacterium | reverse complement strand
TTGTCGTTGAAAGAACATTGACTACAAGGAATGAAAACCGTGAGTAGAATCCCTGTCGGAATCCTGGGTGCGACCGGAGCAGTGGGCCAGAAATTCGTCTTGCTCTTGTCCTCTCATCCGTGGTTTGAAGTCCGAGAGTTGGCGGCCTCGGAGCGATCCTCCGGCAACCTCTATCGAGAGGTGGTCAATTGGAAACAAACTACTCCAATTCCGGAAGCCATAGGAGACTTGGTCGTCAAAGAATGTCGCCCCGATCTTGATTGCAAGATTGTTTTCTCTGGACTCGATGCTTCGGTGGCCGGGGAGCTGGAAACGGATTTTGCCAGTGCCGGATACTGGGTGTTTTCCAATGCCAAGAATCACCGCATGGGTCCCGACATTCCACTCGTTATTGCTGAACTCAACAGCGAGCACCTGGACATCAGTCCTCAGCAGCAAAAGAGTCGAGGTTGGGACGGTGCCATTGTCACTAACGCCAATTGTTCGGCTGCCGTCCTGGCTCTTTCGATTGGTCCTTTGCACAAGAGTTTTGGACTGAAAGCGGTGGACGTGGTGACGCTTCAGGCCATTTCGGGAGCGGGCTATCCGGGTGTCCCTTCCTGGGACATCCTGGGCAATGTCGTCCCCTTCATTTCGGGAGAGGAAGAAAAGATCGAAAGTGAAACTCAGAAGATCCTCGGCCAGTTGGATGGAGATCGGTTTCGACCGGCTGACTTTGCGGTCAGTGCTCATGCCAATCGGGTGGCGGTCGTGGAAGGACATGTGGAGTGTGTCTCGGTCCGCTTCACCAACAAGGCTTCGCCTGAAGAGGCAATCCAGTGCTGGCAGGAGTTTCGTGGTCCGGCACAGGAGTTGAATCTGCCTACCGCACCCAAGCAGCCTGTGGTTGTGTTCTCGGAGCCGGATCGACCTCAGCCTCGCCTGGATGTCAACAAATTCGGGGGAATGTCCGCTCTGGTCGGGCGTGTTCGCCCTTGCCCGCTGTTTGACATCAAGTACGTAGTGCTTGGGCACAACACGATTCGAGGCGCAGCCGGAGCCTCTATTCTGAATGCCGAAATGGTAGTCGAAAAAGGGATGTTCCCAGCCGGACAGGCGTGACTTTTTCCCCATAACAGGACAGAATGAGCGAGCCGGTTAGCCGGATGCATGAGGGGCATCGCCGCAGTAGGAAGTCATACTGTAGAATCAATTTCGTGGTGAACGGAAATGCGCATTACGCTCTTGGGTCATGGAAAAACCGGAAGGATGGTCGAGAAAGTAGCGGGTGTGAAAGGCGACGAAATTGTGCACATTGTGACCAGCCAAAACGCTCCCGGCCAGGTTGGATTTCAGGAGGAGTGGATTGAAAGGACTGATGTGCTGATCGATTTTTCAGTGGCCGATGCAGTGGTGGAGAACGTGAGAAACGCCGTCCGGGCAAAGCGTCCGATTGTGGTGGGGACCACGGGATGGAATTCCCGATTGGATGAAGTGCGTGACCTGGTGACAGAGGAGAGCGGTGCCTGCGTGTTTTCCAGTAACTTCAGCGTGGGGGTTCAAGCCTTGTTTTATCTGACCCGCCAGGCCGGCAAACTGCTCTCTCGTCTTCAGGAGTTTCACCCTTTTGTAGTCGAGTCTCATCACCATTCCAAGGTAGATGCCCCTTCGGGGACGGCTCTGAGCCTGCAGCAGCTATTACAGGAATCCTATTCCTCGGATATACCGGTCTCCAGTGTCCGAGCCGGCTTTTTCCCCGGCACCCATGTGGTGGGGTTTGATTCACCGGTGGATACACTGACGCTGGAACACACGGCGCGCAACCGCCAAGGCTTTGCAGCGGGGGCCCTTCTGGCTGCCGAATGGATTCAGGGGCGACAAGGCTTGTTCGATTTCGAGGAAGTTCTCTTTGGTGAAGACGATGGTTGATCTGAAGGGCTGTGGCACGGCACTGGTGACCCCCTTCAAGTCGAGCGGTGAGGTGGATCTGGACTCTTGTCGCGATCTGGTCAGCTGGCAGATCGAGTCGGGAATCCGTTTCCTGGTGCCCTGCGGAACGACCGGCGAAAGTGTGACCCTGGCCGAGAAAGAGTACCGGCAGGTGATCGGCACCTGTGTGGAGACGGTCTCGGGAGCGGTGCCAGTTGTTGCCGGAGCCGGCACCAACAACACCGACCATGCTGTTGAGCTAGCCCGTCTGGCTGAGGGAGAGGGAGCAGATGCCATTCTTTCCGTGACTCCCTATTACAACAAGCCGACCCCCGAAGGCCTGTATCACCATTTTCAGAAGATTGCCGACTCGGTCAAGATCCCGGTCGTGCTTTATAATGTACCCGGACGAACCAGCACCAACATGCTGCCAGAGACGGTCTTTCGCCTGGCCGCCGTGGACAATATTATTGGTGTGAAGGAGGCCAGTGGAAATCTGGCGCAGATCATGGACCTGCTGGCTGGCCGGCCCTCCGGTTTCCGAATTCTTTCCGGAGATGATCAGCTGGCCTTGGCCGTGACCTGTCTGGGTGGAGAAGGGTTGATTTCAGTGGCCAGCAATCTGATTCCGTCCGAGATGTCCAGGATGATTGACCTGGCTCTCAAGGGACAGCTGCAGGAGGCGCGTGAGATTCACTACCGCTACTTGTCTTTGATGAATCTCAATTTCATTGAATCGAGTCCGATTCCGGTCAAGTATGCTCTGGCTCGGATGGGTCGGCTGGAGGAAGTGTACCGACTTCCGTTGTATCCGATGAGCGATGCCAGTAAACGGAAGATGGATGAGGAACTTCAAAAGCTTGAACTGCTCTGAAAACGATGACTGAGAAAACATGATTGAAGCAATCGAAAAGCTTCTGGACAAGGAGCAGTACGAACAGACAGATCGTGACTTGATGGAAGCCTTTCTGAATGAGCTGGATAGTGGAAAGATTCGGGCCGCGGAACAGGTAGATGGGCAGTGGAAGGTCAATCCCTGGGTCAAGAAGGGAATTTTGGCAGGATTTCGTCTGGGTGTGCTGGCCGACCACTCCATTGATGAGCACTTCCGCTTTTTTGACAAGGACATCTTTCCCTTGAAGTCGCTGCATCTCGACTCCGGTGTTCGTCTGGTACCGGGGGGATCGGCTATCCGTAGGGGGGCCTATGTGGCTTCCGGGGTAACCTGTATGCCTCCCATGTACATCAATGTGGGGGCCTATGTGGGCGAGGGGACCATGGTGGACTCTCACGCTTTGGTCGGCTCGTGTGCACAGATCGGCGAACGGGTTCACTTGAGCGCAGCCGCCCAGATCGGTGGGGTGTTGGAACCGATCGGCGCTCTGCCGGTGATCGTGGAGGATGAGGTTCTGGTGGGAGGAAATTGCGGTGTGTACGAGGGAACCATTGTTCGTCGGGGTGCCGTACTGGCAGCCGGAATCATCTTGACCCGGGGAACTGGCGTCTACGACCTGGTCCGCGAACAGGTCTACCGTGCAGAGGGGGATCGGCCTCTCGAGATCCCCGAGGGAGCCGTGGTGGTGCCTGGAGCCCGTGCCGTCTCTTCCGGATTCGGAGAGGCCCAGGGACTCTCCGTTTATTGTCCGATCATCGTCAAATACAGGGACTGGAAGACGGAAAAGTCGGTTCAGTTGGAAGACCTGCTGAGATAAGTGAAATAAGAGGGAAATAAGGGAACAATCTATTTCCCATGTCTGTGAGATTCTCTTCCCGGGTGCAGAATGTAGAGCTCTCCATGATCCGCCAGGTCATGATGAAGGCCCGGGACTGTATCAATCTGGGGATTGGTGAACTCGACTTTTTCGCGCCGGGGGTCATCCGGGAGGAAGCCCATCGGGTGTTGGAAGACGAGAAGATCGGCTACTCTCCCACCGCAGGGCTGCCTGAACTGTGCCGGGAGATTCTAAACCACCATGGCAACCTTCCCGGCCAGGCCGTATGTGTGACCAATGGCAGCCAGGAAGCTCTTTTTGATCTGATCTTGTCCCTGGTCCAGGAAGGGGACGAGGTGTTGGTTCCCAATCCCGGTTTTCTGGCCTACCCGACCGTAGTCGAGCTGGCGGGAGGGGTTCCCGTTGGCTATCCGATCCGGCATGAGAACGATTTTAAGCTGGTTGAGGAGGATCTGCCGCCTCTGGTGAGCACGCGCACACGGGCCGTTATTCTGGTTTCCCCTTCCAATCCGACCGGTCAGTGCCTGACATTGGAACAGATGAGATTTGTGAGTCAGTTAGCTGAAGAGAAAAACTTGGTGGTGATCAGCGACGAAATCTACCGGGAGATTTACTTCACGCCAAAGAAACCGGTGAGCATTGGCCAGGTCACCGACCGGGCGGTCATCCTGTCCGGGATGTCCAAGATGGCCAGTATGACCGGTTGGCGGTTGGGGTGGGCTTGTGGCCCCCGCGACATCATTGAGAAGACCACCATCATGCATCAGTACACATCCACCTGTGCGTCCACTCTGGCTCAAAGAGCGGCTCTGAAGGCCTTCACTGAGCAGGGAAGAAACGCAGTTGAGCGGCAGCGTAAGGTTCTGGAAGAGAGCTGCAACTGGCTGTGTTCCCGGGTGGATCAAGAACTGGACCGGTTCTACGTGCGACCTCAGGGAGCCTTCTATTTGATGCTGTCGGTTCAGGATCTAAAGAGGGACAGCCTTTCCACCAGTCTGGAGTTGCTCCAGGAGGGAGTAGCCACTATTCCTGGCTCCGCCTTTGGAAGCCAGGGTGAGGGTTTTCTGCGTCTTTCCTTTGCCGGCCGCCGGGACATCCTGGCGGAGGGGCTGGCGCGTCTCAAGAAAGGACTGAGACGTTTATCCGATACTGTTTGAGAAGTCGGCTTTCTCCGCTTCCGGCCGCCAGTCTGGATTTCAGAGAAGTGCGATTTCGAATTTCCGTCCCCGTTTGTTGTCCGTGTTTACTGCTATCATGGCGATACACTAATGTCAGCGGTAAAAAAGGCCAAAAGCCAGAAAAAGAAAAGCAAGCAGGTGGCCGGTGAGGCCGCGACTGTCAGGGAAGCCCAGCCAGCCGAACCAATCAGACCGATCATTACACTGACCACTGATTTCGGAGATGGTTATTATGCCGGTGCTACAAAAGGGGCCATCCTCGATGTCTGTCCGCAAGCCTGCCTTGTGGATATTACCCACCAGATTACCTCCCACGATGTGCTGGAAGCGTCTTTCTCTCTTCTTTGTTCCTATCCCTACTATCCTCTCCACACTGTACATCTGGTGATCGTCGATCCGGGGGTCGGTTCGGAACGGCGGGGAATCATCGTCTCGGCCGGCCAACAGATTTTTGTGGGCCCCGACAACGGGGTCTTTTCTCTGGTCTACAGCCGGGAACGAGTGGACAAGGTGATTTGTATCGACTCGAGTCGCCACTTCCGCACACAGGTTTCTTCCACCTTTCATGGCCGCGACGTGTTCGGACCGGTGGCCGCCTGGCTGGCCAGGGGAAGTCCGATGGAGTCCTTTGGTGAGGAAACTGTGGACTATGTGGGAGGGACCGTTTTGCCTGTTCAGAAGATAGGAGAAAATCTCCTGGAGGGAATGGTGATTCACGTGGACAAGTTCGGAAACGTGATCACCAGCCTCTCCCCGGCAGATTTATCAGATTTGCTGGGTCGGACTGGTACTCCCAAATTCATTGTCAAAGGCAGGGAGATCAATCGGCAATATAAATTTTATGCCGAGGCGGAGCCTGGCGAAGTGTTCTCGCTGGTGGGAAGCAGCGGCTATTATGAACTAGCTGCACACAGGGAGTCAGCCTCCGCTATCCTGGATGTGACCCGCGGTGAAGGGATCGAAGTGGAGATCTCTTAAATCAGCTGACCTCCTGGCCTTTGGCCTCTGACAGCAGACCATTGTCGATTGACGAGTGTCGAATGAGAAGAAGATACCTTTCTTAATCCGTGTCAATCCGTGTTCGCTAATCTGTGTAAATCCGTGTCCATCCGTGTTGGTTAATGCGTAGCAATCCGTGTCTGGCGCATCCGCTCCACGGTGGCAGGCAGAACCTGCAGGACGTAATCGATATCTTCTTCGTCGTTCATGCGGCTCAGGCTGAAACGAATCGCTGAGTCGCGCCGTGCAGGGCGGCACCCCAGAGCCGTCAACACGTGTGAGGGTTCCACGGTGCCCGAAGAGCAAGCCGAGCCGGTGGAGACCGCTACTCCTTGAATGTCGAGCGCGATCAGGAGAGCCTC
>JAUXKG010000434.1 GCA_030624355.1 Acidobacteriota bacterium | reverse complement strand
CTCCCCCCGCACCAGGTCCTCCAGGCTTTCGCGCTGGCGAACAATCTGAAACTGGTCTTCCTCCACCATGATCTCAGCCACGCGAGGCCGGGAATTGTAATTGGAGGAGGCCACAAAACCGTAGGCTCCGGCGTTCATCAACGCCAGATATTCTCCGTTGCTGAGTTTGGGAATCTGACGATCCCGGGCAAAGAAGTCCCCTGTCTCACAGACTGGTCCCACCACGTCAGCTTCTTCCCATTCCTCCTTTCGCTGTAAGGAGAGGACTTCGTGGTAGGCGTTGTAGAGTGACGGTCGGACCAGGTCATTCATGGCCCCGTCGACAACGACGAAATTCTTATCGTGATTGACCTTGTGATACAGGACTTGATTGAGCAGGACCCCCGTGTCCCCGACGATGAATCTCCCCGGCTCGAAGACGATGTGGTAGTCCTGCCGTTCCTGTTCCAAAAATTGGCCATATTTTTGCAGGTCGGGCCTTTCCTCGTTCTGGTAGGGGATGCCAATGCCTCCTCCCAGATCAAGGTGACCGATTTGAAAGTTGTGAGTCCTCAGATCGGCCGCGACTACCTTAAGCTTCAAGAAAGCCTTCATAAAAGGTTCTATATCCAGAATCTGAGAGCCGATATGGAAGCCTACTCCAATCAGCCGGAGGTGATCTGAAGATTTCAGCAAATGGACTATCCGGTCCAAATGATCGAGATCGATACCAAACTTGTGTTGACGAAAGCCGGTGGCCACGTAGGGATGAGTTTCAGTGTCGACTTCCGGGTTGATGCGCAGGGAGATGTCGGCGCAAAGGTTTCGATCTTCGGCCAGCACAGCCAGTTGTTCAAGCTCTTGCAGAGACTCAACATTGATGCTGAATAGAGACATTTCCAGCGCCGTTTCCAATTCACTGGTCGTTTTTCCGACTCCGCTAAAGATAATCCGATCCGGCTCAGCTCCGATTTTCTTCAAACGGTACAGCTCGCCGGACGAGATCACATCAAAACCGCTTCCTTCCTCCATGAGCAGGCGCAGTATGCTCAGATTCGAGTTGGCCTTGACGGCATAGCAGATCAGCGGGTCAATGGCTTGAAAAGCCTGGCGGAATGAGCGCAAGTTTCCTCGGATTGCATTCTTGCTGTAGACGTAGCAAGGGGTGCCAAACTCTTGGGCAATGCGGACAAGTGGCACATCCTCGCAGAAGAGCTGGTCGTCGCGGTACTGGAAAGCTTTCGTCAGAGTCATCGGATGATGGACATTTGAATGGTTACCGGTTGCGGACATTATCTACAGATGCTCCCTTATTCTCTCTATTTCTGCTGCAGTGTTCAAAGCGAAAAAAAGGCAGTTGGAGTGGAGTCGCTTCTGATTGGGAGGGCAAGAGGCAGATGTTATGGCCTGTGCAGGCCTGGTGAGGGATGTTCCAGGTTACCTACTTCTGCTAGAATTCTCAGTTCGGGATCAAGCGTAACTCTGGCACGATGCTATGAATTTGAAGAACAAGATACTGAGCAAGAAGGCTGAGATCGGTGTAGTGGGTCTGGGCTACGTTGGACTGAGTTTGTCGATGGAGCTGGTGAGAAGTGGCTTGCGGGTACACGGTATCGATATTGATGTTGAGAAGGTGGAGCAGGTGAACAGGGGGGAATCTACTGTTCAAGATGTCGCCGGACCGATTCTCAAAGCTGCGGTTGATTCGGGTCACTTTCGTGCTTATCAGGATTATGAGGTGGTCTCTCGTGTGGACTGTGTCATCATCTGTGTTCCCACCCCCTTGCGGCAGACCAAGGATCCCGACATCAGCTACATAATGGACGCCACCCGGGAGATCCGGAGGTATCTGCACAACGACATGCTGATCATTCTGGAGAGTACCACCTACCCGGGTACCACAGAAGAAGTGCTCTCGACCGAGTTGCAGAGCGACCGGTTTAAGGTAGGGAAAGACCTATTTCTGGCCTTTTCTCCGGAGCGCGCCGATCCTGGGAATTCTGAGTTCGATACCAAAAACACTCCGAAGATCGTGGGTGGGATCACGGCTGAATGTACCCAGATGGCCAAGATCCTGTACGAGCAGATCATTGATCAGGTCATACCTGTTTCATCGACAGCCACTGCCGAAATGGTCAAGCTGTTGGAGAACACTTTTCGAGCGGTAAATATTGGACTGGTGAATGAAATTGCCATTGTGTGCGACAAGCTGGGGGTTTCCGTCTGGGAAGTCATTGAAGCGGCAGCTACCAAGCCTTTCGGGTTCATGCCTTTTTACCCGGGACCAGGATTGGGCGGACACTGCATACCGATTGATCCCCTCTATCTGTCGTGGAAGTTGAAGATGCTCAACTACAATGCGCGTTTCATAGAACTGGCCAGTGAAGTGAATACGCAGATGCCGGAGTACTGCCTGAATAGAATTGCGCGACTGCTCAATCAGCATCAGCGATCAGTCAACGGAACGAGCATTTTGATTCTGGGTGTGACCTACAAGAGAGACGTCAATGATGTTCGGGAATCACCTGCGCTGGACATCGTTCGTCTTCTTGAAAGTGATGGAGCTAAAGTGGATTATAGTGACCCTTACGTCTCCTGTTTGAGGGTGGATGGTTTCGTTAAGAAATCGATCCAGCTTACGCCGGAAACTGTCAAACAGTATGACCTGGTTGTCTTGGTGACGGATCACTCCTGTTTCGATTATGAGATGATCCAGAGATCGGCCAATCTCATTTTCGATACCCGAAACTCCTTCAAGGAACCTCATGCCAAAGTGTCCAGGCTTTGAACGCAGATGAAGTCCTGTGAGAATTCCCTTTCTTGATCTGAGCAGACAAACCGAAGTTGTTCTGGATGATTTCCTGGCACGTGTCCAGGAGATAGCCGAGAAGAATCAGTTTGTTGGAGGAGCTCCAGTCCGGGAATTCGAACGGAGATTTTCGG
>JAUXKG010000176.1 GCA_030624355.1 Acidobacteriota bacterium | reverse complement strand
GTCAGTAGGGGAGGACTGCAGTCGCTATATCGGACCCAGGAAGACGGTGAACGGTCAATTGGTTGGGCCTAAGACTTGCAACATTGTCGAGCAAAAGAAGCTACGCAACGCCTACGGTGTTGCCTTCCGCCGGGTCGACATGGGGATCAGCGGCTCAATTCCAGGCTACACGGTCATGAACAACCTCCAATACAACGAGTACTTTACCAACGTTCCTGAGTTTACGCTGGCCCAACGGGGGAACATGGGTCCTTATTTTCACGGGATTGGCACCTATGAGGCCGATAAAGGCAGCGGAATGACGATTCTTCTCCCCGAGTCCGCCTCAGACTGGAACGGTAAACTGTTTGTCAGCGTGCACGGGTCCGCCATGTACCCCCGTTTGGGCAATCTCATGCCTCGAAAGCCAAATCAATACAATCCACTGATGGGAGGCAATGCCTATGCAGGCCTGATGATTGACAAGGGCTATGCGGTCGCCTATACGCGCCGCTCGGCTACTAAGTTCGGTTCTCGTTCTGGGGCAGAGCAGGTGACCCTGGATGATGGTACTGTTTTGACCGATAAGAGTTATCCCTACCACACCGGTCTGATCATCGATTTTACGCAGCTTGCGACGGCCTTCGTCGAATCCCAGCTTGGGCGCAAAACCGAGCGTACCTACTACTACGGTCATTCGGCGGGTGCCAGCATAGGACATCTCATTAACTATGTACCCGGGGCGAACCTGTATGAGAACGGGGATAAAGTCTTCGATGGAATCCTGGCGGACGACGCGGGCGGTGGTTGGTACATGCCAACCCTACACTTCGTTCGCGGTCCGGAGAAGGAGGGTGTCTTCACCCTCAGCGTGGATCAGAAGGATCACCTGGTTTTCGATGATGCGCACAGAAAAGCCTTTGCTGAACAGATCGACATAGCCCATCAGATTTACGCCGGCAATGATTACGTGACCGGACCTTATATTTCCCTGAAACGAAGAAATGCTCGCATTCTGCTCGAGAAAGGCCTGGGTCCAAGAATCCGGACATATGAAATTCAGGGAGTCAGCCACCTTGACGCTGGCCGACTCTGGCGATCCGAGCTTTCCTCGCAAAATATTGATTTGAGTGGAGTCTTTGATGTTCTGATCGATGTGTTGGACCACTGGGTAGACGATGGCATCGACCCGGGTCCCACTCGTTCCGATGCGTACAACCTCGGAGATGCCGACAGAGATGGTCATCTCGAGAATCCAGCTATTGCCTTGCCTGAGATCGCCTGTCCGACGGGTGTCTATTATGAGTTCCCCGAGGGTATTAAGAGTCCGGGAAGGACGGGTCTTGTCCCCTATCTAAAAGAGGCTCGCCCTGCCCTCAATGCTGACACCGAGACTCTTCCTCGCGACTTTTCCCAGGAGTGGCTGGAGCCACTGGATAGTCGCGGCTACCTCGTTGACATGAACAAAAACCACGTTCGGGACACACGAGAGAGTGTCACCCAAGCCTGGCGAAGGCGGGCGGAAGAAGGACGAAAGTACGGTGTCTTAGGACCCTATGAAGACCTCACCCATGCCCGGTATGTCAGCTGCGTTACCCAAGTTGTATCAGAGCTCATGGGGCAAAATCTCCTCAGTGAAAGTGCCGTGCTCGAGTACATCAGGAAGGCGGTGGACTCGGATATCGGAAAACCGGCGGTGAGTGGTCGTCATTAGGCCGCATCGCCCCTGGTCGCGAACCGGCTGTAAAGAGGCCGACTCTCACTGCAGTCAGGCCCCCTTAGGGATTCGGACGTCGCGCAGCGGAGGCAGTTCGTATCGATTCCAGTTTTTGATGACCTGTTCCAGTGATTCTCTGGGCGGAAGGGAGATGGCCGGGTACTCCCATTTTTTGGTGGCGTCAATGATAACCTTGGCCCCCATGGGCTCCCTGAAGATCTCCGTGGGAGGCATTGCGGAGGGATCGAGTTCAATAGCAGCCGTGTTAGGGATGATGCGCATGTCCTTCTCGGGCCGCACCAGCCAGGACAGGACCCAGTCCCTCATGAAGGGATCTCGAATGTCTACGTCCTCATCCGTCACCACGATCCACTTGTAATAGCTCATCCCAAAGTAACCCATTACGCCGAAGACCAGCTGATCGACGTGCCCTGCGTGCATCTTCTTGATGCTCATCCAGAGGATAGCTGTGCAGCCTCCCGCCTCCAGAGCATGGATGTCTGTGATTCCGGGGATATGTAGATCGGCCGTGAGGTGCTTGAAGAGAGCAGCCTCTAGAAGATTCCGCTTGATCATCGAGCTCTCGCTGGGCGGAAACTGGCTGATGAGTCCCAGGAGTATGGGGTCCTTCCGGTGGGTGATGCACTTGGCCGTAAAGACCGGACACTCCCGTCCACCGGCCATGAAGCCGGTGAACTCCCCGAACGGGCCTTCCGGCTCCACATAATCTGTGGAAACTTCTCCCTCGACCACTATCTCGGCGTTGGCGGGGACTTCAAGGTCACACGTCTCACACCGAACCAGCTCCACTGGTTTCTCACGAATGCCGCCGGCCACCGCCAACTCGTCGATCCCAAAGCGGGAGGGACCGGTCAAGTAGATCACCGGGTCGACTCCCATAAAAATAGCGGCGGGCATAGGTTTTCCCAACTCCTTCCACCGGGCATGATGGACGGCACCGTATCGGTCCGGGGCGCCGAAGAGAATTCCCGTCTTATTTCGCCCTTTCACCTGACACCGGCGGATACCGATGTCCCGGGCTCCAGTCTCAGGATCCTTGGTAACCCATAGCGGGGTGAGATACGGTCCCGCGTCCTTTTCGGGCGTCCAGATGGGGATGGGAAAGGACAGCAAGTCCAGATCCTTCTCGCCAATGATGACTTCCTTGCACGGGCCTGACTCCACCAGTACGGGCTCTATGGGGTGGTTGATTCCCTTGGTAATACGCTCGAAGATAGGAAGGGGGACGCTTCGGTTTCCAGAGCGGTGGCGATCTGTTGGGTGGAGGCAGCGATCACTCCGGTGACGAGCCGATGGCCGGGGAACCCTCGGATGTTGCGAAAACCGATTCCAAAACGTTCTTCTTCGGGAAAGCCCTGAAAGATCATTCGGGCCAGCGAGGGAATCTCCCAGTCCTTGTCCACCTCTTGATTGGTCCAGTGGAATAGCCCCTTCTTTTCTAAAGCCTCCAGGTAATCGCGCAACCCTTCATAAGGCATTCGCTCTCTCCTCCCCTCCCGTACGGAGACTAGTTTCCTCGCCGGCAGTCATTGGATAATGTTAAAAGCAGTTTGAAAGCACAGAATCTATAGGAGGAGCAGAAGCGAGTCAGGAGGCGGATCTCCGTAGGATCTGCTGGAGCAGTGTAATCAAAGCTTCTCTCGTTGTCTTGTTCTGGTTTGTGTGCTATATGTGAGGTCTTGGCAACTGTTTAAACGGTCCTCCCAACAATTCCCTGCATGGATTCATCGATGCAGACATCACAACGGTGACTAATTGGGGAAGTTGGGAAAGTCCATTTGAACATTGTTCAGAATCGTATTGCAGGTGATCCATCGCAACCAGCGTGTGTCCCTATTTAGAAAGAATGATTTTGATTATGTCACTGGTCAGTGGCTGAGGGAGTCAAGATGTTCTGTCAACTGTGGAAAAACGAAAAAGGGGGCAGACTTCCCAAGATGGCGACCACCCTAACGAGTGCCCTGATCTTGCTAGGCTTTTCCAGTTTGGCCTCATTGGGTGCGCAGCAGGAAGGGGCGATGGTCAGTCGATGGCACGTAGGGTTTGACAAGTCAACCCCGGGTGAGCTAGCCTTCATACCCCTTATCTTAAGTCCTGCCGAGGGGATCGAAATCGGGAAGATCATTACTGAGATAAGCTTTCCTACCGACTGGCTTTCCTTTGAGGAGGCTAGGAAGGGTGCATTAGCTGACTCGGTCAATGCTGTGCTACAGACTGCAGTGAGAACTGGTGATGAAAACCCTGAGAACTCGATCCTGGAAGTCATCGTTACCAGTGAAGCGAACAAAGCGATTCCTTCCGGGATTGTAGTCCGACTTATTTTCCAGATTTCCCCTCTGGCTCCTACCGGAGAAATAATAGAGCTGATAAACAAGGCTGAAGCTTTCACTACGGACGATCCGCCCCAACCGGTCGATTTAACAGCAGAAAATGGGGAGATTGAAACTCTTGACATTCCTGTGATGTTCGCGTGCTTCTTTTACATGCACTAGCCGCTAGCCCCCTCGCCTTGAATGCCCTTACCTTTCGGTAACCACCGGTGAAGCCGAAAAATTTCTTCCTCCCGCATCATCCCACATTGGAAGCCGGATCACTCCATCCCTGCTCCGGTCGTACACAACTTTTCCGTCCACTACCGTCAGGTCAACGAGGAGTTCCGAGATCCTGTCTTCGGGCACCGTCATGTAATTTCCCCCTAGCACCACCAGATCGGCCAGTTTCCCCACCTCGATGGTTCCCAGAATATCCTCATCTGCCGAATAGTAGGAAGCCCAGTTGGTTTTCATCCACAGGGCTTCCTGGCGAGTGATTTTTTGATCCGCCCCCCACGTTCTTCCTCCTTCCCCATCATTACGGGTAATGAGCATTTCCATGTTCCACAACGGTGATGAATACGGGCCTCGGCTATCTGCCTCCATCACCGGCTTCATCCCTGCGTCAATCATGTTTCTGACCGGCGCGAGCCGGTTGACCTGGTCAGCCCCATACTGATAGATGAGGCTCGCGGGCTCATCTCTAAAAAGGGGCATAGCCATTACGCCAAAGATTACGCCCAACTCGTTGGCTCGCTCGATGTTCTGCTTGGTGCGAAAGGTACCATGATCAAAGGACCATTGACCCTGCAGAGGCTTCTCTTTGTTGGCCTTTTCAAAGGCATCCAGAATCACGCTGGAAGCCCGATCACCTGAGCTGTGTAAACTGGTGATGTTCCAACCATAGCGATTGGCCAAAATGATACTTTGAGCCTCACTGTGTTCCAGATCGTTGCCAAAGCTTTCCCAGTAGTTCTTACCGTAAGGGCCATAGGGGGAAGTCTCCACTTCTCGAATCTTGGCGTTCCAGGTCAGTACGGCTCCACCACCGCTATTACAATCCGCGGGTTGGACAGTGGTTCCATGAATCTTCATCATGGCGTCTCCAAAGCCGCTCAGGTTCCCCATGCGCTTCAAATAGGCCTCTGCATTGGGATTTTGGCGCATCAGTTCATGGGCGACTCGAATCCGCACTGTCAACTCTCCTCGTGCCCATACTTCCTTCAGAATCGAGAAGGTCAGCCCCTGTGATCGCCCGATAAGGGTGGTCAAACCCTGAAAGTTGAGTTTCTTGAAAATCTGCTTTTGTACCTGAACGTCCTCTTCTGTAATCTGGGGCTGAGGGCGAACATCATAGGCCAGTACCCCCAGTGCAAATCCCGAGACCAGTCCGGTGGGCTCCCCCGTCTGTGGGTTTTTGACAAGGCCGCCCGTTTCTGGCGGGATGGCTTTTAGGGCCAGTGTGTTTGCGATACCAATGTTACAACCCGTCACGATCACCACCGGATTGTCAGGTGAAATCGGGTCCACAAGCTGGCGATTCATCTCATTGATCAGTACTTTGTTGTAGGGGCCGCCGAAAAACAGCCACTCTCCAGGAGTAGCCTGTTCCACGATTTCCTTGATTTCCTCGAGACCACTGTCGAGATCCGCCAATTCCAGGCTCCAGGAACCTGTCTTGAGCACTTGACCGACCCAAGCTTGGTGCAGATGCGGGTCGAACAGACCGGGCATCACACTTCTTCCGTCAAGATCAACCTGCCTGGTCTGAGGACCCGCCATGCGCTGGATACGATCACTCTGGCCCACCGCCAGGAACTTCCCGTCACGAACGGCCACCGCTTCAAAAATCGTGAAATCGTCATCGGCTGTCAGGACCTTGCCGTTGTACAAGACCAG